>CALKAN010000291.1 GCA_937983035.1 uncultured Paenibacillaceae bacterium
TATCCCCGGAAACTCACCGCACTGGCTGCTAGAGTAGGCTTCCCCGCGTCGTCATTGTGGTCCATGCTTCTGCCGCTGACGCGAATCGAGCGCAAAGACGGCGACCGCCCTAAATACAGCTCATTCTTCTCATCTTCAAGCAACCCGATGATCCGCAGCGAAGAGCCCCATCCCGTTCTTTCGTTTCCTGTTTGCAGCGTCAACTCATACTGATCTCCCGCAAGCTCGGCTTGCTTCACATCTCGCACATAAATATAACCGGGATAATGGCCTTCCGCAGACCCGGAATCGCTGTTGTTGACCGGTTCCACAACTTTCGTCCCCGGCGGCAGCAAATACTCGCCGTACTCATGAAGCGTCAGGTCAGTGATGAATGCCGCGTCTCGATTCGCTGCCCCTTGCAGCGTATACTCATGCCGGCTGCCTCCGCTTACTCGGAACAAGTCCAGCATGTACGCTTGATCGCTTCTGCCGCCTGCAAAAGGAATGTACCAAAGCTCACGGCTGTACTCATCCGTCACCGCATAGGCCGAATCATAACTCGCTCGCATCACTTGCGCCAAATCGCCGGCAGCAAACGCCTCTATATTGCCGCCATGCCTGGAAACATCATTCACCTGCATATCGCTGCCGTCCACGACGACGGTATTGTGACCCATCGTGGATATGGAAAAATAGCGGTAAAACGAATTGTGCGTATAGCCCAAATCCGGCAGCAGCTCTTGCCGCTTCGCATACAAGGTCAAGTTAAGCGGGTCCAAATGATTGTGCCCGTATTTCGGATGAAAGCCTAAAAACACTTGCGACTGCGCTGTCCCTTCTCCTCCTGCCAAACGCCCAACCTTGGCTCCTGGAAGCAGCATCGGACCCTCCGAGGGCGGTTCTGCAGCCTTCTCGCTTGCCCAAGTATCCATGATCGGCAGCACTTTGCCGTCAGCATAGGCTAATTGTCGGCTTACTTGCAGCGCTCTGGCTACGATCGGATATTCTGCGCTCAAATCCAAATTGTCGAATCGCTTGCCTGTGCGCGGCGACACATAACCGGGCGGATCAGACCATCCTTGCAGCTCTTGCACCAAGTTTGCCAAGCCCGCCGTCGTCTGATTGTGATAGCTGAGCGTCACTTCCTGCCAAAAGCCGTCCAGCATAAACAACGAAGAAGCGAACCGCTCCACGTGTTCAACGACATAATGAACGAGATCCGGATCTTCCAGCACTTTTGCCAAAGCAATCATGCCCCTCCACGGTTGAAAGGACATATTGCTGTAGCGATGCACGTATGTTTTGACAAATTCAGCCGAAGGCCTGAACATTTGATCGACGATATAAGCCTCGACGTCTATGCCCGCCTCTTCGCTCAGCAGTTCAAAAGCATTCGTCCTTTTGATATACGCAAATGCCGTCATCAGCGGACGCAGCGTCATCAAATCGTTGTACCACCAGCGGTTCCAAACTCCGCCCCAATAAGCGAAAGGCGGACCGGAAAGCTTGGACTGTGAAAAGTTGATGTGATTGTCTCCGCCGACGCGGTCCACCGTCGGGTTGTAACCCTCATACGCCTGCGCAAATGCGTAAAGCACGCGCGCCGCACCGAGCGGATCCAATTTGGACATGAGCAGCGCGCGGTCGATCGCCTCGTCTTTTTGCAAATACCACATATGCGCGCTGATCGAATATTTACGCCCTTCTTGATCCAAATAATAAGGAATCGATACGACTTCTTCTTTGCCGTTGACAACGATTTGCTCATTCGTTTCCGCAAACTGCGGATTCGGATAAACCGTGCCAGTTCGCACAGCTTTCAAAGACTGACCGTCTGAAGAGAGCTGATACATGTTCTCAGGGTACAACTCCGGCTGCTCGGGCAATCCGACGAAGCGAAAACCCGGCTGCGGCGGAATCAAATCGATTAGCTGCATGACCTCTTTCGAAGGTTCGGCCCACGCGATCGTTTCTCGCTCCTTCTCTGCCTTTTCCATAAGCAAATTCTGAACTTCAATCCCTGCAGCAATCATCTGTTCGCGGTCAAATGAAAACAAAGCCGCCTTCTCTTTCCCAGCTCTTGCATCAGATACTCGCAGCAGCATCCGATACACGCCGTCGCGCACCGGATCCTCATGCGCAAATATGAAACTGTGCACTGCGCCAGCCTGCCTGGATTCAACGATGTCCGCTTCCTCCCACTTTCCGCCCGGCGCCTGCCAATGCAGCGTCGCTTTTTCTGCGCGGATGCCCAGTTCATCCATCGGCAAGATCAACTCTTTATGATTAAAATCCACGTAAATCAAAGCAGCTCCGTTCCACTCGGTTACAAATTCTGTCTCCAGCGCAGGATCGCTCCAACCTTCCGGCCAATCTCCAAAAAAGAGGCTGCCAAAACGGTCTTCATTCACCAAATCTCCGTAAATTCTGGCCGAATCGCCGCCGACATGCCAATGTTCGCTGTTTCCAAGCGGCACCCACGCATTCAGCGGCTGCGTGTACAACTGGTGCACATGAACGACATTCGCCGCCCACTCGGCGCCTGCCGGCACTCCGCTCGGATCGATCGCATCCAGCCTCACCGCCGCTTCCAGCAGCAGCTTGCCTTCCGCGCTCGATAACGCAAACTCCGCCGCCTCCACTTCAACTCTTCCTTGATCGCCAAAAAAATTTATGTTGTTCATGACCGGATTCCAAACGGTCAGCAGCTGCGGGGAAACGCTGCCGCCGACGGGCAGCTTGACGACATAATGCGCATCTTCCGCGCCGGCCGGCCGCAGCACCCATTCCACATGGGACAGCGCTTCCGCTCCGTGCTCATCCAATTGTCCGCTGATGTATAAATGCTGGTCGTCATAACCGACTAAATAAACTGCTTCATACTCCGCCCTTTCATGATAAAATGTCGTCCGAAACTCGCTTATCGCACCCCCATGCTGCCAAACGGCTTCATCCGGTATTCCATCAATGGCGGGGGGATGGTTCCACTTTGGAACCATCGCCCATTTCGTTAAATCAAACGTGATGACGCCATGTTCTGCCTCCATTGCAACCTCCCCTTCATCCGGCTTGACCGGCATGGAAACGATCAGCAAACCGGCCAAACCGATCACTAAGATCAAACTGGGGAGCAGCTTTTTAACATTTTGCATGTTGCATCCCCCGGAACATTATTCCTTGAACAATTCGGCCAGCTGCTGGTCGTAAGCTTCGCCTGCCTCCCGCAATGCTGTATTGAAGTCTTTCATTTCCAAAACCATGTTTTTATAAGCATCGAAGAAGGCGGAATGGCCCGGGGATTGGGCTCTGACTACTTCCACCGAAGACAGCGCGGAAGGCGCAAAACGTTCCGGAATCAATGCTTGCACATTTTTTCCTCTCAAGTAGTCCACGTCTTGACCGAACTCCTTCATTCCTTCCACCGTGTCTTTCAAGATGGGCAGCATGCCTCTGCGAGCCAAGTGATTCTGGAATTCCGGACTCGTCATGTATGCGATCACTTCAAACGCCTGCTCTTTATGTTCGCTCGTCTGAGTCACGTAGAAATAAGTCGGATAAGTCTGCGCTCCCATGCCCGGCTCTTCCGGAAGCTGCGGATACGCGGCGATATCCCAATTCAACTGATCTTGGAAGAAACTCAATGCGTATACGACAAAATGCAAGAACATCGCCGTCGTTTGATCTTTAATGAACAGATTTTGCTGAGCGCCCAAACTCCAAGTGTCTTCTGTCAGTCCGTTGCCTGGAATGAAAGCAACGTCAGTGAGCAGCTTGAACGCATTCATGAACGGCTCAGTCAAGAAAGCGTTGCGCTTCGTCTGCGGATCAATGTAAGCAGCCGAGTATTGGTTTAACACAATATTGGCGGATGGGGACATGCCCAGTCCTCTGTATTGAATTCCTTCATCCGTGCGCGCCAAAGATGCGGCCAATTCCATCAGTTCCGGCCAAGTCATGCCGTCGCGCGGATATTCTACGCCAAACTTGTCAAAAAGATCGATATTGTAAAACAGTCCAAGCGTATTGGTGAAAACGGGAAGGCCGTACAAGCCGCCTTCGGCAAAGCCGCGCTGCAATTCAAGCGCTGTAGGTTCAATGTGGGATAAGTCGAAATCGTACTGTTTGATCAAATCTGAAATGTCATATTGGTAACCGTTCGAAGTTAAGCTGTCCGCTTGGCCGATGGACATAAACATAATGTCGATCGGCTGGCCGGTAACGACCACGTCTTTCAGAGCATTCGTACTGGCTTTCAGGTGAGCAGGCGTTACGTGAGGGAAATTTTCTACGATGAGGTTGCCAAACGTTTCCATGAAGTATTCATCATAATCCGGCACTTGTGAATAGAAGATGAGTTCCACAGGTTCTTGCGGCTTTTCGACCTTTTCTTCAGGTTCTTCTTTCGTCGCAGCCGGCTGTTCTTTCGTTTCCGGCGGCGTCTGCGTCGGCGCTGGCGCGGGCGTTGCACCTCCCGTTTCCGTGCTTTCCGAACAAGCTGACAACGTCAAACAGAAGATGAGCACCAGCAACAACCATAGACTGCGCTTTCGATTTAACATCGTTTTTCCTCCCCCAACTTTCATATTTTTTGCAAGGCTTCGCCTTCATAAGACAAAATTTGAACAACGCGCTGTCCTAATTCTTCTTCATCCAGCATATCCGCCCAGTAAGCTTTCATTTCATTCGTCAGTTTATGGGTGGAAGCGGTAGTCAGATTTAACGCCCTCGTCGTCTCATAAGTAAACATAATTTCACGGTAAAGCGGGAATCGCTTCGGTTTGTTCACACGGCTGGAATGGGATTGCGGCGCGATCGTTCCCAATGCGGGAATGCTCAGCGTGTGATCGCTGATGAACTGCTGCGTCCATTCAGACGTGAGAAATTGCGCCAACAGTTTCACCTCATGCTTGTGCGAGCTGTTTTTATTGATGCCCAGTCCAAGAGAGATCATCAAAGTCTTTCTCTCGCAATTAGAAGGAATGGGCGAAATGTCATAGTCTAAATCACTGTCGGAATAAGCATTCAATCCCATATAACTGTTCAAGGTCATCGAAATTTTGCCTGCCAAGAACATGCGGTCAATGTCGCCTTGATTTTCAGACAAATACAATGGAAATGCTTTCCGATTATGGATGATGCGCTTGCACAATTTCATCGCTTCCATCAGTTTTGTGCCTCGAATGTCGTTCAGCATGCCGTCCGACCATTGAAAGCGCTCACCGCTTTGCAGCAAAAAAATCGGCCAACGATTCGCCGTCTGCACGTGAAAGCAGAATCCGTAACGCCCTTTGCTGCTGTCAGACAAACGTTCCGCGCATTGCATTAAATAGTCCCAAGTCCAGCTTCCGTCCGGCTCTAACAGTCCCGCTTCTCGGAAATGCGCGCGATTGTAACAAAGGACGACCGGCGAAAAGATGAGCGGATGCATGTACATTTGGCCGTCTACGGTAAACAAATCATGCAAAAAGGGATAATAATCTTTCATTGAAGACAGCGCTTCCAATTGATTGAACAATTGCAGTTCGACTAATCGTTGAAATTGATAATCATCCATCAGCACCAGATCGACGTCGACCAGTGACTCGCCCGCGCCAAATCCCGGCAATCCTCCGTCGTTGCTGTTAATATGCACATGAATCCACGGATAGCGCTCATTAAAAATTTGAAGCAATTTCTCTAAAGCGATGTTTCGCACGGCCATTTTATTGGATGCGATCGTCAGATGGACCGGAGAGCGCCCTTCCGCCACGCGGTTTCCGACTCTGGGAACTTTAATAATCCAGCCTTCTTCCTCCAACATTTGCAGCGCTTTGCGGACGGAATTATTGCTCATGTCAAACCGCTGCGCCAATTGCTTCTCGCTCGGCAGAAAGCTGCCTGCTTCATGCTTACCTTCCATTATTTCTTGCCGCAGCACAGAAGCAACCGCTTTCAATTGTTTTTCAAATTGTTGTTTTGTAGGTCTTATTCTCATAATGCCTGCACTCCCGCATTTACTTTCCGTTTTATTCTGCGTCTTTTGCTGCTTCAATTGCACAAAACTTGCTTCCTTTTCTGCTTCATAGTCTTGATTGACTGTTTAAACTTGTCGCTTCAATTTGCTGCTTCACATTCCCTGCCGTTGACACCCCCTTGCAATTTCCCTTTTGTACTGGTTCATAAAATTCCCTTTGTCCGTAAACTAGTTCATAAATTTGAACATTTTGTGAACACATTTTCATTGTATACGAACTTTTTCGCCGCTGTCAACGTTATTTTAAAGAACCAGGCACAAAAAATTTGTTTATTTTGTGAACCAGAAACGGTCGATATCGCGCTTTAAAAACCAGCAAACAACAATTCAGTCAAAACATTCTGCGCTTTGCAAGAGGATGCGGAGCGAAAATGAAGAATAACAATAAGCAATCTGGATCTGTCAATCGCAAGATCCATCATAAGGAGGATCAATATGCCGCTTCAGTTCAAAGTGTTAAAATCCAATTACCCGGTGCCGAATTGGTGGGAGACGTCCGTTGAGCATGTATCGAAAGTGCTGACGGATCAGGTGAAACATGGCAAATTAACTGAACTTGCAGCATCGCCGTGAGGTCATCCTGTTTACGCAGTCATGTACGGGGAGCCGGAACCGGAGTGGAAAGGAACGGCCAATTTCAATTCCGCGATCGGCGCAGGCAAACCCGAAGCCTATTACGCGCGCAGCAAGCGCCGGCGGCCGGTGCTCATGGTCATCGCCGGCATTCATGGACACGAAGTGGAAGGCACGGCAGCCGCCATGTCGCTGATTCATATTCTCGAAACTGGAAAAGATGCGAGCGGCGCCGACCAATCTGCTCTGGCGGATAAGTTGAAACGATGCCGCGTAATCGTCGTGCCGCAGGCGAATCCGGACGGAAGAATGCGCATGCCTTACCGCGGCTGGATCGGATTGCCGCAGGAAGAAATGACGGGGATATGTTCCGTATATTGATACAGCACTTG
>CALKAN010000292.1 GCA_937983035.1 uncultured Paenibacillaceae bacterium
TTTGCCCACATCGGCATGGGTCACTCTCATCAGGTAATCCAGAACCGCGTTCATATGCCAGCACCGCCCTGGAATCTCCGTGCGAAACGTTTCAATGTTGCCCGCATCGGCCACCGTGACATAACAAGTCTTTCCGTCCGGCCCTCCGAACGTAATATTCGTGCAGTTTTTTCCGTGCAGCTTGATTTCGCGAATAACTTCACCTGTCGGCGAAACAACGGCGATCGTTCCTTTGCCGTATCGCGTTACATAAAGATTCCCCTCGATATCGCAGCGCATGCCGTCTAATCCATAATCCGGGAATTCAATGAGCAGCCGCTTGTTGCTGATTTCACTGCGGTCTGAGAGATCATACGCCCAAATTTTGCGTTGTCTCGTCTCATTGACGTACAACGTTTTTTCGTCCGGGCTCACTTCAATGCCGTTCGTCGTGCCCATGCCGGACTCAAGCAATACGACTCTCCGGTCTAAATCAATCCGCCACAAGTTCCCCGTCGAATCTTGCCAATTCGGGTCAGAGGCAAACAGCGTGCCGTCTGAAGTGATTGCCAAATCATTCGGCTGATTCATAGCCGGCTCATGCGCATATACGCGCAATTGTTTCGTTTTCGCATCCAGCCGAAAAACGTTATGGCCTCGGTGATCTGCAATAAACATATCGCCGCTTCGATGAAATCGAATGCCGGAAGCTTTGCTTTCGCCAGGCAGCTCAATGCATATGCTCCCTTCCCCTTGCGGAGTTATTTTTCCGATCGTTTGGTTTTTCTCATAGTTGACGGCATAAACGTTGCCTTCGCTGTCACAAGCCGGACCTTCGATGCTGGCGGTGAAGCTGAACGGCTCCGTAAATACTCGACTGACATAGACTTGTTCACTCATCATTTCAGCAGTCCTTTCTTAAATGATCCTTCTTAATCGAATTAAAAATGGCTGGGCGCTTGCTGCTCCAAAAAATCAGCTGCATGCGCTCTCTTCCACGCAAGCGCATTTTTTTAAGTCGATCATGTAAAAAGTTCCGACTCGACCCTGACAGTGCGACCTTGTTACGTCATGCCGGGCGCAAACGCATTGCTTTCATGAAAGCAACTTGCTAAACCGATCAGCACGGATCTTTCCACTTGTCCATCGCACGGACGACCTGTATCAGCCATTCGGCCACGCTGTCTGCGATCGCATCCAAATACAGCTGTCCTTTTTCCGCAGTCGCACGATGCGGGGCGTCAGTAAATCCGTCGCAGCCGGTCAGTTCCCCGTGTTTCCCAATAAAAGTTCGGGGCGGACCCGCGGTGAGCCATTCTCTTTCGGCATGCGCTTGAACGATCCGGTCTTTGCGCACGAGCTCAGGCTTAATCGCCAAGATGGCCGCTGTTTCAAATCCGCCCGCATGGCCGGGAACCATCCCCGTTTCGCTCGCATTCAGCGCATTCAATTTGTCCCGCGCAATATTCCAATAAGACGCCGAAGCCGTCCAAATCGGATAAGCGACCGCAAGATCGTTGGCCGTCTGGGTCATGAGCGGGTCATTGCCTCCATGGCTGTTAACAAAAATAATTTTCTTAAACCCGGCAGTCACCAGGCT
>CALKAN010000293.1 GCA_937983035.1 uncultured Paenibacillaceae bacterium
GGTCGCGAAGCACGATATTGCCGACATCCCCAACACCGAGACCGTCAATTAAGACACGCCCGGCTTGTACTTTTGGTCCGCGGCGAGCAATGCCGTTTTGAATCTCAATCGTCTCGCCGTTCTCAATTAAAAATATATTCTCTGGGGCAATGCCGACCGATTCAGCCAACAAGCCATGGTGTCTTAACATGCGATACTCGCCGTGAATCGGAATAAAATATTTCGGACGCATGAAGTTAATCATCAATTTCAAGTCTTCTTGCCCGCCGTGTCCCGATACGTGAACGCCGGATGATTGGCCGGGTCCGTAAATGACATTCGCGCCTAAACGAAACAGCTCATCCACCGTTCTGCCGACATAGCGTTCATTGCCCGGAATCGGAGTAGCGGCAATGATCACCGTATCGCCTTCCATGATGTCCAGCTTGCGATGCGTGGACTTCGCCATGCGCGTCAATGCTGACATCGGCTCCCCTTGGCTTCCTGTGGACAAGATTACCACGCGATCCGCTGCATATTTATTGACTTCATCTGGATCAATGAGCATGCCGTCCGGCACTCGGAGGTAACCGAGTTCACTCGCGATCGTCACGACGTTCACCATGCTTCTGCCGACGATCGTAACTTTGCGATTCGTTTCCTCCGCAGCGTCGATCACTTGCTGTATGCGATGTATATTCGAAGCGAATGTCGCGACAACAATTCTTTGTTGGGCCTGTTTAAATACTCGAGACAACTCGATGCCGACACTTCGTTCTGAACCCGTAAAGCCAGGCCGCTCAGAATTCGTGCTGTCAGAAAGCAGCGCTAAAACGCCTTGTCTTCCGATTTCTGCCATCTTATGCAAATCAGCATGCTGGTTATTCACCGGCGTATGATCAAATTTAAAATCACCCGTATGAACAACGCGTCCTTCCGGCGTATCTAAACAGATTCCGACTGAATCCGGAATGCTGTGGCTTGTACGGAAGAAACTTGCCGTGATCGTTCCCAGCTTAACTACGGAATCACTGTCAATCAAAATTCGCTTCGTTTCCCCGAGAATGTTTGCTTCGCGCAGCTTGCTTTCTACAAGTCCAAGCGTCAGCTTTGTTCCATAAACAGGAACGTTCACTTGCTTCAGCAAATACGGCAAGCCTCCGATATGATCTTCATGACCGTGAGTGAGCAAGACGCCTCTAACCTTGTCTTTATTCTCCACCAAATACGTGATATCCGGAATGACGATGTCGATCCCAAGCATGTCTTCTTCTGGAAATTTAAGTCCGGCATCCACAACTACGATGTCGTCAGCATATTGAATCACATACATATTTTTACCGATTTCGCCCACGCCGCCAAGAGCAAAAATCGTAAGTTTATCATTACTGTTTTTATTGGACAAAATTTCTATACCTCCTGCAACAATTTTTACGACGACGATTTTTTATATGTTTCAAACCAATTTTTTTATTATAATACCCGCACCCAGTCACTTAAATTTATTATAGCGAGACAAAAATAGAAATACAAGTTATTCCTAATCGCAAAAATAGTTTATTTCGAAGCAAACAATTGTTCGATGATCTTCTTTTCTTTCTCTGACGCTTCCACTAAAGGCAGCCGCACTCCCCCGGCATTGATGCCGTGAAGGGTCAGCGCATATTTGACTAATACTGGATTCGGACAGAGAAACAGCCCTGTGAAGATCGGGTGCAGTTTATGATGCAAACGAACCGCTTCTTCCAAGCTGCCGTTCAAAAATTCCTCCATCATCTGCTTCATTTGCGTTCCAATCACATGACTGGCCACGCTGATCACGCCGTATGCGCCGACCGCCATCATCGGCAGCGTCAAGCTGTCGTCCCCGCTGTACACTTTAAAGGAGGGGTCCGTATTGGCAATAATCGTCGTAACATGATCCAAATCCGAATGCGATTCTTTGGTAGCGACAATATTGTCAATCTCAGCAAGCCGGATCGTCGTAGAAGTTTCGATGTTGATGCCAGTCCGCTTCGGAATGTTGTATAAAATGTTCGGAAGACGCGTAGCATCTGCGACAGCTTTAAAATGTTCATACAAACCTTCTTGCGTTGGACGATTGTAATAGGGCGCGACTTGAAGCAATCCGTCTGCTCCAAGTTGTTCCGCTTTTTTAGACATTTCGATCGCATGCATCGTATTGTTGCTTCCGGTGCCGGCGATCACTTTGCAGCGGCCGTTCACTTGCTTCACAACAAAACGGATCAACTCCAATGTTTCTTCCTCGGTCAAAGTCGGGGATTCCCCGGTCGTGCCGCAAACAACAAGGCTGTCTGTCTGCTGTTCATGAATCAAAAATTCGATCAATTTCTCTGTTTCATTCCAATTCATTTGACCGTTTTGGTCAAAAGGCGTAACCATTGCCGTAATTAATCTGCCAAAGTCCATCATATCCCCTCCAATGTATCATTCGTCAAAAATTTCTGATGAAGCGCGCGAACCGCGCTTGCCATGTTCTCTCCATCAACAAGGACCCAGATCGTGTTATTGGAGTCCGCTGTTTGCAATATTCTAATATTGTTTTCCATCAGCGATTCGACTACTTTCGCCATAATTCCCGGGACGCCGTTCATTCCTCCGCCGATGACGGCTACTTTTGCGCATCCTTTTGTAATTACGGGCGCATAACCCAATTCCTGCAAAATTTGTTCAGCCTTATCGACTTCATGATCAAACACCGTATAGGTAACGCCTGAAGGCGCAACGTTGATAAAATCGACGCTGATGCGATGCATCGCCATCGCTTTGAAGATTTGCAGCTGCAAATCATACTGTCCTTGCGCGGATGTGATTTGAATTTGAGAAACATGAGGCACTTGTGCGATGCCTGTCACGTATTTGTCTTGCACAGCGCCGTCTTTGCGCAATCGTTCTTGGCTCGCAACGAGCGTGCCGGGCCCGGTTGAAAATGTCGAACGAATGCGCATCGGAATGCCTGCTTGCATCGCGATTTCCACGGCGCGGGGATGAATCACTTTAGCCCCCTGATAAGCCATGTTGCAAATTTCTGCATAAGAGATGCGATCAAGAGGCTTGGCTTCTTTTACAATTTTTGGATCTGCCGTCAAAACACCGTCCACGTCTGTAAATATATCGACTCTTTCCGCATTCACGCTCACAGCGAGCGCCGCCGCAGTCGTGTCGCTGCCTCCCCGGCCAAGAGTCGTAATGTCCCCTTGTCGGTTCATGCCTTGAAATCCTGCGACGATGACTGCAGGGTAACTTTCCAGCCGTTCTAACAGCAGCTGCGGATCAATCGATATGATTCGAGCATCACCGTAGACATTGTTCGTCAAAATGCCGGCCTGAGCACCGGTTAATACCGTGGATGCGATGCCTTCCGCATGAAGCAAGCTGCAAAGCGTCGCTGCTGAAATGATTTCGCCGCAGCTTAAAAGCAAATCTGTTTCACGGGGAGGAAGCTCCCCTCCGTTTTCTTGAATGAAATCAAGCAATGTATCGGTGGCATAAGGATCCCCTTTGCGGCCCATGGCAGAAACAACTATTATCAGCCGGCTGCCTCTGTCAAGCTCAGACCGCACGTGTTTGACAACGCAGCTGCGCGGTTCTTTTCCGGCCATGGAGGACCCGCCGAATTTCTGAACAACAATGCGCAAGCAGATCACTTCCCCCTCTTAAAATGCAAAGCGGTCTGAATGGAAGCGGCAGTTTGGGGATGATTGTTGTTCATATGTCATTCATCTATAGGATTTCTTTGCTTGCGATATGCTCTGCGATCTGTACTGCGTTCCAAGCAGCACCTTTCATTAAGTTATCCGAAAAAATCCACATGTTTATTGCTCTGGGATTGCTGAAGCCGCGGCGAATTCACCCCGGCAAATGCTTCCGGCCGGCGCAATCCGCTGCGAGCGTATAGATTTGTTCTTCTGGATTGTTGTGCACAAACATGTCCGGCGCTCTCGGACAACATTGCCTTGCTGCACCTAGATCGTCATCTCGCATTCATTCAACGCATACTGACTCATCGTGCCCATAAAGCAAATGAACGCAGGCAGCAAGCTGCCGTCATTTCCAAAGCGTCGTCTTTAATAATTTTTACGCATTTCATGATCATTTTCATTTGGGCAAACGCAATTCGTTATCTTCAAACTGATCCATTTGCGATAAATGGCATAGAATGCAATCTGGTGCTTGACCGGCAAGCAGTTTACCGGAAGCACTTCTTTCTTCCATTCGTCTTTTTCCAAATATCGCGGGTTTGCTGCAATGTTTCTTCGATTGCAGCATGACCCGCGCCAAATCTGATTTGCGGCAACGTTAATCAGCGCTGAAAATATAACGTTAGTATCTGAATCTTTCAATCAGCATCGGCTGCAGCTGCTTCCCTTGTAGCGCAGCCTCGCAAGTCTCCATAATCAAATCCATTCTGGACACAAGCGAGTTCGGTTTCACTTCAGGCGCATCTTGCCCGAACGGAACAAAATAGATGTTCTTTGTATTGTATAATTTGGCAATATTCGCCATATTAAGCCCGAGTCCGTCATTTGTTGAAATCGCCAATACTACCGGACGCTGATTTCTCAGTTGAGCTTTGGCAGCCATGATGACAGGGCTGTCTGTCATGGCATTGGCAAGTTTGCTCGTGCTGTTGCCCGTCAGCGGCGCCACGACTAAAATATCCAGCTTCTTCGAGGGACCGAGCGGTTCCGCGTCAACGATGCTGTCGATAATGTCGTTGCCTGTCACTTCAGTCAGCAGTTTCTGCCAATCTACGGCTTTGCCAAAGCGAGTGTCTGTCGTTTTTAATGAGTTGGATATAATCGGCGTAACGTTAGCTCCGGCTTCGACAAACCTGCGGATTTGCGGCACGACTTCATCCAACGTGCAGTGAGAAGCAGAAAGCGCGAATCCGACCTCTTTATCCTTCCAATTCATTGTTATCCCCCATTTCCCCGGTCTTTTCGGAAAGGATCTGAATAATGCTGTTTGCGATGATCCTTCCAGCAGTCTTAGGCGCAACAATTCCAGGCAATCCGGGTGCCAGCAGTGCTTTCACTCCCCGCCTCTCAGCGAAGCGAAAATCGGTTCCGCCAGGCTTCGAAGCCAAGTCAATAATCACTGCATGATGGGGTAAATTGGCGATAACTTTCGCTGTGACTATCATAGTCGGAATTGTGTTAAAAAGCAAGTCAATCTCTCGGACATGGCGGTCCAGTTTATGAACATATACAGGTTTAAAACCCATCTCAACCGCTCGGGCTGCATGCTCGCTTCTTCTTACCCCAACTGCGACTTCTGCGCCCCTACCGCGCAGCGCTCTGGCCATCGTCAGCCCGGTTCTGCCTAATCCAAGCACCATCGATTTCGATCCATGGATCGTAAAGTCCGTATGTTCGATCGCCATCATGACGGCGCCTTCTGCCGTGGGAATCGAATTATAGATGGCCACATCATCCCGCTCAAACAATTCAATCATCTCAATTTGATGTTTCGCGCACCAACTCTTCAAAAAAGGTTTGGCAATGCCGGTGAACACGATGGCATGAGCGGGCAGCTGACTGATCATTTTCTCAGTTAAGTACGTCTCTTCAGATGAAAAAACGGCATCGATTTTGCCATCTTCATGAACAACGGTCGGCAAAATGAGCACATCGGTTGAAGCAATCAGTTCCGGAGTCAGCTCAGCCTTCTTTACACCGCTGATTTGATGCTGCAGTTGATCATAACCGACTAACGTAACCGAGGCATCTTTCTCGGTCAATTGCTCAATCACTTCCAAATGTCGTGCATCACCACCCAGGAATGCGACATGTGTTCCTGTAAGCATCATAAGAACACACTCCTTTCTTAGCGCCTCAATACACTGTATGCATTGGCCTAAAAATGGTTACAGCACAGCGCCGCATTCCTGTCATTCGTGTTGTCAAAAATTTTTGCGTCATCAACTATCGTGAGCCGAAGAAGAAAAAAAGCTGCTTTGCATCAGTCGCGCAAAGCAGCCATATAAAACGTTTTGTACTTATATGATTCCACGATCTAATAAACAGTCGATCACAGCATCCACCGATTCCTTTACAGTCCACTCTGCACTTTCGATCGTAATTTCCGGTGACAGCGGTTCCTCGTATGGAGAAGATATGCCCGTAAAAGAAGTGATTTGCCCAGATCGGACTTTCGCATAAAGCCCTTTCGGATCACGCTCTTCACAAACTTCCAACGGGCATTTCACATACGTCTCAATAAACTCATCCGGCTCAAACAGTTCTCGAGCGCGATCCCTGTCTTCTCGAAACGGCGAAATGAATGCCGCGATCGTGATGATGCCGGCTTCCACAAACAATTTTGCCACTTCGCTGATTCTGCGAATATTTTCTTTCCGGTCTTCTTCGCTGAAACCAAGCCCCTTGTTTAAACCATGCCTGATGTTATCTCCATCCAGAACAAACGAACGTTTTCCCATATCATGCAGCCGCTTGGAAACTGCATTCGCCAACGTTGATTTTCCTGATCCAGACAACCCGGTCATCCAAATGACACAGCTTCGATGTCCGTTGAGAGCATGGCGATCCGATTTCGTCACTTCATATTCTTGCCATAGTATGTTTTCTGCAGTGCGGCTTGCCATTCCACTCATTCCTTTCTATCTTCCTTCATGCCGCGAATCAAAATTTCCACCACTTCTTTTCGACTGAATTCAGGCGGCGGCGCGATTCCTGCCTTCAGCATCTCTCGTACTTTTGTTCCTGATAAAATCAAATGCTGACTGCTGTCGTGCGGGCAAGTTTTGGAAGATGCCATGCCGCCGCATGCCTTGCAATAAAAGCTGTGTTCAAAAAACAACAGATCCATTCCAAGCTCTTGCTTCGTAAAATTTTTGAATATGAGCTGAGCATCATAAGTGCCGTAATAATTTCCGACTCCGGCATGGTCCCTGCCGACGATAAAATGCGTGCAGCCGTAATTTTTGCGGACCATCGCATGAAATACCGCTTCTCTCGGCCCTGCATATCGCATCGCAGCCGGGAAAACAGCCAGCATCACCCGATCGGAAGGGTAATACAATTCCAACAGTTTTTTATAACTTTCCATCCTCACATCTGCAGGAACGTCATCTGCTTTCGTCTCTCCAACAAGCGGATTGAGCAGCAAGCCGTCCACGATTTCCAGTGCAGTCTTCTGAATATATTCGTGTGCACGATGGATCGGATTGCGTGTTTGAAAACCGACGATCGTCTGCCATCCCCGCTTCGCAAATTCCGCCCGCGTATTTGCAGGATCATAGTAATGTTCCTGAAAAGGACGCTGCTTCGGCCGCCTGACCAGCGTAACTGCTCCTCCTGCGTAAATGTTCGGTCTCCGCATCAGATACTGTATGCCGGGATGCGCTTCATCGGTTGTGCCGTATACTAGTTTAGCTTCCTGCCATTTATCAGGGCGATACAAATCATGAATTTCGATCCAGCCGTAAACCGTGTTGTCAAATACTAGTTTGGCTTTGCTCCCGATGGAGAGCGGCTTTGCATCTTCTTCTGAAACGGGCAGCGTAATCGGGATGCTCCATACCTCTCCCCCGCTCAGCCTCATGTCTTGCAGCACAGATCTGTAATCTTTCTCGCACAAAAATCCCGTCAAAGGGCTGTATGCCCCATTGGCGATTAACTCCAGATCCGACAATGCCATCGCATCCATGTTGATTTCCGCCTGAATGTGACTGCAATCTTCTTCTAAGTTCATTCGATTGATTAATGTTCCCCCATGTGGTTCAATATTTGCCAAAATAAGCGCCTCCTCTTGCAGCAGAATCGTTGTCATTCCATCAGCTGTGCAAACCGCATTCTGTTTTCCCATGTCCCATCCAGCGGCCGGTGCGGGAATCTCCGGCTGCCGGCTGCGTGCATGGTTCGCAGCCGATGCTTGGATAACTGCGGTCGTGCAGCTCGTTGTAAGGCAGCTGGAAAGTTCGAATATAGTTCCAGATATCTTCCCACGTCCAATGAATAAGCGGGCAAATTTTTATCGAGTGAAATTTGTCGTCTTTGTTGACGTATTGAATGCGGGCTCGAGTTTCAGACTGTTCTCTGCGCAGTCCAGACATCCATGCTTTTCTGCCGTATAATGCTCGTTTCAACGGTTCAACTTTGCGAAGCCGGCAGCATAGATCTGGATTTTTGCGCCAAAGCTGGTCCCCATGCATTTCTGCTTGTTCCGCCAAAGAAAGTTCTGGTTCGATCATCTGAATATGAAGCAGCGGATAACGTTCTTTCACTGCCGAGATGACTTTGTAAGTTTCATAAAAATGCAAATGGGTATCTAGAAACAAAATTTGAGCGCGGGGCTCAATTTTACTGATTAAATCGATCAATACGATGCCTTCCGCTCCAAAACTGCAAGCATAAATTAAATCATCGGCAAATGTATCATAAGCCCATTTTATAATGTCCATCGCATCTTTATTTTTCAATTGCTCCAGCACTTTACGCTGACGCTCTTCTGTAAAATTTTCATACGATAGAGCTGTATCATGCATTCCTGCTCCTCCTCTCCTGTTTGCAAGCCTTATGACAATCGATAAGAAACATTGCTGTGCTTTCTGAAGATCCACTCGTCAATCCATGGCTTTGGAGATGAGCCTTGCGGAATGATCAGTCCCACATTCCAGCCCCACTCTTCGGCAAGCTTGGCTGTCTGTTCCCCTTCGCAGATTACGTCCGGAATGCTGCGCAAGTTTGCTTTCCACTCTTCGTTTGACAATGAAGCATGCTGCAGCGCATGCAGCCCTTCTTCACCGCTGATCCAAAGCACATTAAAGCCTCGGCCGCGTTCCCATTCCTTCATATATTCAGCAAAAATATTCCAAGCATGAGCATGCACCGTTGAAATCATTGGCATTGAATCCGAAACAAATGACAGCTGCACATCTATCGTTTCGGCGCCTTGGGCATTTAACCATCTTTCCATTTGCGCAGATTGCGCACCCCCAAACAGCAGCACCTTTCGTCCGAACAACAGCTTGCGTTCGAACCAATTCATCCATGATCTGGCTGAAACGACGGCGCCTATGATGATGACAGCTGGAGCACGAAGCTGCATCTTTTGGGCAATGGCCGTTAAA
>CALKAN010000294.1 GCA_937983035.1 uncultured Paenibacillaceae bacterium
GAAGCTTTGAAACCACTCGCTGCCGTAACCGGACACGGCATGCCGATGAAAGGAAAGCTTCTGCAGGAGAGCTTGAAGAAGCTTGTGCATCATTTTGATCAAATGGCTGTGCCAAAGCAGGGAAAATATGTTCTTCATTGAACGTCGTCAGCTTCCGAACGTTTGCATCAGGCAGCCAAGGGTGCAGACGAGCCGATCATCGATAAAATAAAGAAGGAATGAAGCGGCATCTCGTGAGATATGATGGATCACAAATTAATCCAAAAGGAGTTACTGGTTCCTCGCAATGAATATTCCCATTTTGTATGAAGACAATCATTTGCTTGCAGTTGAAAAGCCGGCGAACATGCTCGTGCAAGGAGATCAATCCGGAGATCAAGATTTGCTCACTGTGCTGAAAGAGGACATAAAGATTCGATATGAGAAACCGGGAAACGTGTTTCTTGGTTTGGTCCATCGCTTGGATCGGCCCGTGGCAGGCGCGATGGTGTTTGCCAAAACGTCCAAAGCTGCTTCCCGTCTTTCTGATGCGATTCGGAGAAGGGATTTTCATAAGAAATATTTGGCGGTCGTTCACGGCAAGCCTAAGCAGAACCAAGCGATGCTTGAACACTATCTGGTTAAGCATCACCGTGAAAACAAGGTGCAAGTCGTTCCCGAAGGGCGCAAAGGAGCCAAGAAAGCTTTATTGGAATATGAAGTGATCGGTCATGCAGAACCTTACAGTTTGTTGGCGATCCAGCTCCATACCGGCCGGCCGCACCAAATTCGCGTTCAGCTGGCAGCCATCGGAACGCCGATATTCGGTGATCAAAAATACGGCCGTCATGTGAATGTGCCCGGGCAGCAGATTGCCTTATGGTCGCACGAGCTGGAATTTAAGCATCCGACGAAAGATGAGCGAGTTGCAGTGACCTCCCTTCCCCCTTATGAATATCCTTGGCAGCTGTGGCCCGAATACTGCAAGCTGGATCATGAAACAGAAAGCCCCAGGCAATAATGCCCGGGGCTTTCGCGGTTTCAAGCAGCCGCATGCTGCTATTTGCTTAACGGTTCATTTTGTTATAAGCGCCGTGCATGACCGGTCCGACGTATTCATTCAATTTCCAGCCATGACGGATGGCGGCGGTCACGAATTTTTTCGCTTCGCGCACCGCTTCCAAGACGGATTTGCCTTTGGCTAAATTGGCCGTGATCGCAGCGGCAAACGTGCAGCCGGCGCCGTGATTGTATGTCGTATCTATTTTCTCCTCTTCCAGAAGAATAAAGTGTTTGCCGTCATAAAACAGGTCTGCAGCCATGTCGTGTTGAAGCGCTTTTCCGCCTTTAATAATGACATGCTTTGCCCCGAGTTCATGAATTCTGACCGCTGCTTCTTTCATGTCATCAATCGTTCGAATGGGTCCGTTTTGTGCCAGTTGCCCAGCTTCAAATAAATTCGGCGTGACGATCGTCGCGCGGGGAAGAAGCAGTTCCCGCATTGCGTCCGTATTTTCCGGCTGCAGCACTTCATCCTCGCCTTTGCATACCATGACAGGATCAATCACGACTTTATCCAGATTGTATTCATCTATTTTTTTGGCGCCCAGCTCAATAATTTCTACTGACCCGAGCATGCCCGTCTTCATCGCATCGATGCCTACGGACAGGATGGTGTTGAGCTGTTTGGCAACAATGTCTGCATCGATGGGCGTGACATCATGCCGCCAGCCGTTCGGATCCATGGCGACGATGGAAGTAAGAGCAGTCATGCCGTAAACGTTATGTTCTTGGAACGTTTTCAAGTCGGCTTGGATGCCTGCGCCTCCGCTTGAGTCGGAACCGGCCAGCGTCAATGTTTTGAACATGGTCATTGCTTTTCCCCCAAATCCATAAAGTTAATAACTAGTAGAATACAACTAGAATACAACAATTCCATCCATATGAAAAGAGTGCGATGATGACTGTTTTTGACAATATGCGTTTGCGCAGAAAAGCAGCGAAATTGTCCTATAAACGAAAAATTTAACGGAAAATCAGCCTCAGCCGCCAAGTTGATGATCAAACAGTTTTAAAAACGATTAAAAGACGAATTATTCTTACGCAGAGTGATGCATTTTATAGTAATATAGTATAATAAGTGTGATAGAAATCATACTTAATGTTTTAGGGAATGATATCATCCCTAATTCAAACAAGTAGAAGAGAGGTTTTGTGCAAATGAGTTCAAAAATTTTGAAAGTAGGCATTATCGGGCAAGGACGCAGCGGCCGGAATATCCACGGCAACAATTTGGTGAAGATGGCCGATCAGTACAAGATTGCTGCTGTGTGCGATCAACTGCCGGAACGTCAAGAGCTGGCTAAAAAAGAATACGGTTGCAATGCGTACTCCACATGGGAAGAAATGGTCGAGGCAGAAAAAGATTTAGATCTTATCGTAAACGCTTCTCCAAGCCATCTGCATTTTCCGATTTCTCTGGAATTATTAAACCGCGGTTTTAACGTATTGTGCGAGAAGCCGCTTGCAAGAACGCCGGAAGAAGTAGACCAGTTGATTGAAGCTTCAGAAAAATCCGGCAAAGTTCTCGCTGTTTTCCAGCAGTCTCGTTATCAGCCGGCATTTACGAAAATGCGGGAAGTCATTGAGTCCGGGGTGCTTGGCCGGATTGTGCAAATTGACTTCAGCTTGAACGGATTTGCACGCCGCTGGGATTGGCAGACGCTGAAGAGCAACAACGGCGGCAGCTTGATGAACACAGGACCTCATCCGTTGGATCAAGCGCTGCAATTGTTCGGCACGGACATCATGCCGGAAGTGCTGTGCATCATGGATCGCGCCAATACATTTGGAGATGCGGAAGATTACGTGAAGCTGATTATGAGAGGACAAGGACGTCCGACGATTGACCTTGAAATTTCATCCTGTTCTGCTTATCCGAACCAGATGTTTAACGTGCAAGGCACGAACGGCGGACTGGTCGGCAATACGAACGAATTGAAGTGGAGATATTTCAAGCCTGAAGAAGCGCCTAAGCAAGAACTGATCACAGAGCCGATTTTCGATGCAGACGGCAAACCTGCTTATTGCCGCGAAACATTGAAATGGTACAACGAAGAATGGAAACTGTCTTTGCCGGAAGGAAAATCAGCCTTTGAATATATGTGTGAGAAATTGTACACGATGCTGTACAATACGCTTGTGCACGGCGAAGAATTGGAAATTACGCCGCAGCAAGTGCGTCAGCAAATGTGGGTAATGGAAGAGTGCCGTCGTCAAAATCCGCAAATTTATGGATAATCAACGAAAAAAGACTGTCCGTACGGGCAGTCTTTTTTCAATATCGGAACATATTTTAGTAACCGTCGGTTTCGTGACTGATCTTTACCGCCTCTGCAGGGGCTTTCTCGCTGTGCTCATTGCCAAGCGGATTAATGCTTGTACCGCCGGACTTGGAGGCGGCGGCGATCCCTTCTTTTAACCGCCGGCCGTATTCTGCGTCCGCTTCAACAGCTAAAGCGATCATCCTTTCTTGAATGCGCGGATCACATTTAGAAAGGTCTGCGGAAAGATTTTTTATTAATTCTTCTTTTTCCCATTCTTCAAATTGACGGAATGTTTCTCCAGCTTGCTTCGTATTGTTTTGGCGATCGATCGATTCACGCACGATGCGGCCTGCAACGTAAGGTTGATGCTCCTTCCCAGACTGCTTCGCTTCAACTAACCCGCCAAGAATGGAAGGCTCATAGTTGATGTGCGGATTTTGTCCTGCGGCGCGATCGGTGCGATAAGACATTTGCCCGCCTTCTTGGTTGGTAGCGACGTGTTTCTTCGGCGCGTTGATCGGAAGCTGCAAGTAGTTGGGACCTACGCGGTAACGCTGCGTGTCAGAATAGGAAAAAGTGCGTCCTTGCAGCATTTTGTCGTCGGAGAAGTCCATGCCGTCAACGAGCACTCCCGTGCCGAACGCTGCTTGTTCTACTTCATTGAAGTAATTTTCCGGATTTTTGTTTAAAACCATTCTG
>CALKAN010000295.1 GCA_937983035.1 uncultured Paenibacillaceae bacterium
TGGCAGCTAAGCTTGCGGCTCAGCTTCGCTCCAAACAGCTGGTCAGCAGAATTGAAGCGCAGCGATTAGTCAATTTCTGCACGACGGCAGACCCGATATTTTTGATCGGCGCTGTATCCGTCGGTTTTTTCCAATCACCGAAATTGGCGCCGATATTGCTCATTTCTCATTACGGCGCTGCCGTGGCCGTCGGCTTAATCATGCGTTATTACGGATCCGGCGAGCTCCCGCTCGCGCCGGCATCAACGCCTAAAAACAGCGGCAGCTTGCTGCATCAAGCACTGAAAGCGATGCATCAAGCCAGAATGGAAGACAGCGCGCCCGCAGGCCGGCTATTAAAACGAGCGATCAGCGGCGCACTTGAAATTATTTTGCTGTTGGGCGGTCTCGTCATATTTATATCGGTCATGCTCGAAATGCTTGCTGTCAGCGGATTTATGCACTATTTTCACTCGATCGTTGAAACATTTTTATTATGGATTCATCTGCCTGAAGGGTTGACCAAACCATTGGTTGACGGTTTGTTTGAAGTAACGATCGGCGCTAAAGCAGCAGCGGAAGCAACAGGAATCGGCGCGGTTTATCAAGTCGTCGCCGCTTGCTTGATCGTTTCATGGGGCGGTTTGTCCGTCCATGCTCAAATCGCAGGCCTCATCAGTCATACCGATCTTCGATACGGGCCGTTCTTAACCGCCAGATTTCTGCACGGACTTCTCTCTGCCGCACTCGCTTTCTTTATTTGGCAGCAGGTTATGTTATAATGAAAGCAACGATGACGCATATATGTTGATTTGGAGGGAGTTTTTTGAAATTTTTTGTGATTAATCGAGGGGACGACATTTCTAAAGAATTGACAGAAAAATTCCGCAAAGGCGCAGCAGATTTAAATTTAATCGAAGACGAGGAAAGTCCCGATATTGTCGTTTCCATTGGCGGGGACGGAACATTGCTGCACGCTTTCCACCGTTATTCCGAAATTGTTGAACAAGTTTACTTCGTAGGCGTGCACACAGGACATCTTGGATTTTTTGCAGATTGGAAAGCGAATGAAATGTACGAATTGCTCCACCGCATGGCTGCAGCCAAGGAATTGGAGCCGCTCGCCGTGCAATATCCGTTAGCGAAAGTCGAAGTGAAAACAACTGACCGCACGTTAATTTATCATGCGTTGAATGAAGTGACGATTAAAGGGGCTGAAGTGACGCTGGTCGCTCAAGTCGATATCAATGACAACTTGTTCGAAATGTTTCGCGGAGACGGCATCTGCATATCGACCCCTTCTGGAAGCACAGCGTACAACAAAAGCTTAGGCGGCGCAATTATTCATCCATCCCTCCCATCCATCCAAATCGCGGAGATTGCTTCCATTAATAACCGCGTGTTCCGCACGCTCGGCTCTTCCTTGATCTTGCCCAAACATCATCATTGCGACATCTATCCAAGAGAAGGGCAGAAAATATTGCTTTCCGTCGATCATCTGCAATTTCATCATAACGACATTGTCTCTATTCGGGGATCGGTTTCAGACCGTAAAGTGCGCTTCATCCGTTTCAGGCCTTTTCCATTTTGGCAGCGGGTAAAAGAAGCATTTGTCGGCACGGTGGAAACATAAGAAAGGAGCGAAGGCTGCCTGACGGCATCCGCTCGCTCCTTTCCTGTTTATTCAGCTTGTGCTTGATCGCCTTTCTTGCGTTCCAGCACGAAATAAGCACATCCAAAATTGCAATATTCATTCAAATAATCTTCCAAAGCCGTAATGTCGCTGTCTTTCGTGATCCGACTTCGATGAGGGTAATAAAAGCCTTTTAATCTCAGCTGGTTATACCCCCAATCTCCCACAATAAAATCATATCGATCCAGCACCTCGCTGTACCGTTCCCTAAACGCTTCCGCGTTCCACCCGTTCTTATGGTTTCGGATCAGTTCATAAGTCTTTCCGCCAATATGAACCAATCTGTTACCTCCTCGCAAGTGTTAAATTTATCAACTTCGTTTAAGACTGTCGGCTGAGCAAAGTTTGTTCCGCAGCGGTCATCTGTTCATGCGCATGATAAGAGCTTCGCACCATCGGTCCGGATTCCACGTGGCTGAAACCGCGGGCCATGCCTTCTTCTTTCAGCATTTCAAATTCTTCCGGCGTATAGTATTTCTCGATCGGCAAATGTTTTTTCGTCGGCTGCAAATATTGGCCGATCGTTAAGATGTTGCAATCCACCGCGCGCAAATCTTCCATCGTTTGAATAATTTCATCAATCGTTTCGCCTAAGCCGACCATGATGCTTGACTTGGTAGGGATTTTCGAGGCGTATTTCTTCGATCTGTCCAACAGTTCCAGAGAACGGTGATATTTCGCTCTTGATCTGACTTTGTCTGAAAGCCGCTCCACTGTCTCAATG
>CALKAN010000296.1 GCA_937983035.1 uncultured Paenibacillaceae bacterium
ATGTTGAGAGCTGCAGCGGCTGTTGGCGTTGCCGGTTTGAACGGATGCATGGACGGATGCGTCTTCATTTGCGCAGGCGTCTGACGCAATCTAAGATTACCTCTCGCGCCTGTGGACTTCAAAGCTTGTTCCGTATTATATCGAGTATAATTTTCCGTGGCGATACAGCAAAGTGACTAACCGTTTTACCGCCAATAAATAGCAAGTGTGCCTGATATTTTTATACGGCTGGCTGGATCCGAAATAAATCGGATAGACGAGCTTGAACGTTTCTTCCATATGTTTTTTCATCTCTGCATTGACTTCTTCTTCGCTGTAAAGTTCGGTAATCCGATCTTGCTTCCATTCCAAATAACTGACGATGACGCCGCCGGCATTTGCGAGAATGTCAGGGATGATCAACACGCCTTTTTCGTTCAAATAATTGTCTGCATGCTGGCTGATCGGAGCATTCGCTCCTTCGACAATAAACTCCGTTTTAATGTCTTTCATGTTCATTTCGGTAATTTGATTTTCCGCGGCAGCTAAGATGAGAATGTCCACGTCCATGGTCAAGATGTCTTTAGGCTTGCTGATCTCTGCAACGACTCCGCATTGTTTGAGCTCCTCTTCAGTATTAGGCAGCATGCCGTTTTTGTTCTGGAATTCAATCAGTTTTGGAATATCCAAACCGTCTTTATTGTACAGCGTTGCGGCAACGTCGCTGACGGCCACGACTAAATTTTTGAGATCGTCCTGAACGGTTTCCAATGCGGCTGCGCTGCCGACGTTGCCGAATCCTTGCACAGCGATGCGCAGCGGAGTGCCGGACGATTGTTTCTGTTGCAAACGCTGCAGCACATCACGGTGCTTAGAAGGCAGATCACGCCCTATGGACATGCTTTCCAACTGCTTTAAACCTTCCGTCATCAGCCAGTAGTAAGTATAATGGACGCCGCGTCCAGTCGCTTCTCTTCGTCCGTTGGCACCGCCGTTTTCAATGCTTTTGCCTGTGAAGGCGCCGAGATATTCTTTTCCGGGATGGATTCTTTTGTATTCGCCGACCATCCAGTCCATAATTTTTTCATTCGTTCCCATGTCCGGTGCGGGAATGTCATGCGTCGGACCGAGGTCAGGAGCAAACCGCTGCACATAAGTGCGGGAAATCAGAAACAGCTCTCGGTCGCTGAACTCGGCCGGATTGATGGCCACGCCGCCTTTAGCGCCTCCGAATGGAAGCCTGTGAAGCGCATTTTTTAACGTCATTAATATCGCTAAATTTTCCACTTCGCTTTCATTGACATCAGGACTGAAGCGAATGCCGCCTTTGTAAAATCCTGCAATGTTATTGTGCTGGATGCGGTAAGCAGGAATCCGGACAACACCCCCGGCATCGCGGGAGACCCGTATGTAGCTTTTGATAATTTTGTCCGTCGTCGTTAAAATCTCTTTGGCCGAATTGAAGATTTGCCTGCGTTTCTTGTCTTTCAGTTCCTCCAAAAATTGTGGATCGTCATGCAGCAGATCAATCGCTTCTTCAATCGTTGCTTTCGTGTGCAAAGTTGTCACTGACATTCACTCCTTCTTCCATTTGGACATTGAGATGATGCGATCATTGCGCCAATGTTTGACGGCGGCATTGATTTCTCCGCCGAGCAGCAAGATGATGCTGCTGATGTACAGCCATAAGAGCAATATGATTATGCCGCCCAAGCTGCCGTAAGTTTTGCTGAAATTTCCCAGATGGGCAACGTACAGCGAAAACAAATAGGAAGTAATCAGCCAGCCGAATGTGCTGAACAGCGCTCCCGGGACAGCTTCTATCCATGCTACGGATTCATTGGGGGCGGTTTTATACAGGAAAGCAAACACTAAGATAATGATGCTGATCGGAATCACGTATTGCACAAATGCCCATATATAATCGAATTGATAAGCGATGTCGAGCCAGTCAAAAATCAATGATCCAATATATTTGCCAAAAATAATTAATCCGAACGTTAAAATAATCACGAGCACAAATATGAGCAGATATAGAATGGATATGCCTTGCGTGATCAAGAACGGCCGTTTTTCCTGTATGCCGTGTGCTTTGTTAATTCCTCGAATGACCGCTTTGATTCCCCGTGATGCCGCCCATAACGTTGCAATCATGCCGAATGAAAGAAGCGTTTGATTGCTTGCATTCCAAGTATCCATCAAAATCTGGTTGATCATCACGCCGGCTTCGCGGGGCATGACAGAGATGAGGGCGCTGATGATTTCCTCATTGGCCAGCGGCGTATAACTAAGCACCGTGATCAAAAAAATAAGAAAAGGAAAAAAGGAAAGAATTAAATAATAAGTCATCTGCGCCCCTAAAGCCATGATTTCGTGCTGCCGAATTCTTCTGTACAAATGCATTGCCAGCTTCAGCAAGGGGTGATTCAGCATTTTTTTACCCCTCTCGCTATATTGTTATCCTTTAATGTGCCTAATTAGCCATGTTCCCATTCAGAAGGAATCAATCGATTCCGAGCATGCTATTCGTCCTCCGATTGCTGCTCCAAAGCTGCTTTTAACGCATCGCCCAAACTGGCCCCAAAAGGCTGGCTGCTATTGTATTTTTGCAGCAATCTCGCAGTTTGACGGCGATCAGCGCCTGCGTTTGGAGATTCCGCATCGAGCATTTCAACGACATTGCAGCTGCGGCAATGGAGAAATTTGCCTGCTTTTCCGCTGCGCAGTTCCATCTGTTTGCGGCAATTCGGACAGCGTTTGCGCGTCAATATTTTTTGATTGCTGCGGACATAATCGCATTCAGGATTAATGCAGATGAGCTTGCTGCCTTGGCGTCCTTTCCTTTCTTTTAACGGCTCCCCGCATTCTGGACAATGGCGGTTCGTAATGTTATGCGGTTTATATTCTCGGCTGCTGTTTTTCACTTCCTCGACCAATTTTGCCGCACACCGGCGGATGTCTGAGCTAAACTCTTCTTTGCTTCCTTTGCCGCGAGCGATCTGCTCCAGTTTTCGAAGCTGCTCAGACACGAGCTGGACGAGCTGCATGCCTTTTCCTGTAGGCTGCAATCGCTGTCCTTGCCTGGTGATCGTATCTGTGGACAACAATTTTTCGATAATATCTGCGCGCGTCGCCGGCGTGCCCAATCCATGCTTTTCCATTTCGGTCAGCAGCCCTGCCTCGCTGTAGCGGGGGGGAGGCGTCGTTCTTCCTTCCAGCAATTCGCATCTGCGGACAGGGAAGGTCATGCCTTCTTTGATCTCCGGCAGTTCATCGAAAATGATCACTTCTCCGAGCGATTCGGCGCCGGTTTCATGCGCGGTTTCTGCGGGAACATGTCCGCCGTAAAGCTTCTTCCATCCGAGATCGATGACTTTTGTTCCTTTAATATGGAAAATTTCACCATCTATTTCTATTTGGACCTTTATTTCTTTATATCGGTATGCAGGATAAAAAAGAGAAATGTAACGTTTCGCGATCAAATCGTACAGTTTCCGCTCATCGCTGGAAAGCGCGGCAATTTGAAGCGGCTGCTCGGTCGGCACTATGGCGTGATGATCGGTCACTTTAGTGTCATTGATGACTCGGCTGGCCACGCGCACAGGCTTGTTGGAACGAAGCAAAGGCTGAACATAAGCCGCATATTCTCCGTTGTTGATTGCACGGAGGCGCTCAGCTAAAGTGGAAGCCATGTCACTTGTTAAATAGCGGGAATCTGTTCGCGGATAAGTGACTAATTTGTGCGATTCATACAATTTTTGCAAAATGGAGGATGTTTTCTTTGCCGAGAACTGATACCGCCGGTTAGCGTCTCTCTGCAATTCAGTCAGATCGTATGGAAGCGGCTGCGGTTCGCTTTTGATGGTCTCTGCTGCGCGGATGACCGTTCCCCATTTTCCTTCTATGCGCTTTTGCAGCGCTTCGGCTTGTTCCAACAAATAGATGCGGCCGTCGCCGGATTCCGCCCCCATGTTTCGTTGGCTGTCGTGCGCGGAATGGACTGCTTTCGATCGATGCGCGCGCTTTTTGGCATTGGAAGGGCGCCATATGCCGCTGAATGAGCCGAAGTCCGCTCGCACTTGATAAAATGTTCGGGATTGGAAGTTTTGTATTTCTTCTTCTCGTTTGACCATCATCGCTAACGTTGGCGTCTGTACTCTTCCCGCTGCCAATGGCTCGTCATATTTCGTCGTCAGCGCGCGCGTCAGATTAAGGCCGACAAACCAATCGGCTTCCGCACGGCATACTGCGGAATCATACAAGGCATCGTACTGCCGTCCTGGGCGAAGATTGGCAAACCCTTCTTTAATCGCTCGATCGGTTTGCGAAGAGATCCACAGCCGGCGGAAAGGTTTGTTCCAGCGGGCCATTTCCATAATCCACCGTGCGACGAGTTCGCCCTCTCTTCCCGCATCCGTAGCAATGATCAGTTCTTTGATGTCTTTCCGCTTGCACAAATTTAACACAGATCGGAACTGACGCTGAGTTTCCCGCAGCGGCTTCAGTTTCATTTTCTGCGGCAAAATCGGCAAGTCTTCCAATTTCCATGTCTTATAGCGCGGATCATAATCTTCAGGCTCGGCCAATGTGACAAGATGGCCTAAAGCCCAGGTAACGACATAGCGCGGGCCTTCAAAATGCGACTTAAAGTTGTCTTTGCAGCCGATGACGCGGGCAATTTCTTTGGCCACGCTTGGTTTTTCTGCTAACACTAACGATTTCATTGTTCTCACTCCGGTAAGTTCAAAGTTGTTTATTTCTTGTCATTGTCATCAAAAATATTGAACTCACGCAATCCTTTTTTTAATTCGTGCATCGTTTTGCCCAGCGCTCGCCCTAATTCCGGCACTTTATCCGGCCCAAACAGCAATAAGGCGACGATAAAGATCAAGATAAAACCAGAAACGCCAATGTTTCCAATGCTCATCTTAATCATGCTCTCCTTTTCAGTATAGGTCATCTAGCTAAGCAAGTTGGACACAAACTATAAAACATGAGACAAAATATGATCAAGGATTACGCTTCTGTTTCCGTTTATGGCTTTAGCTCTTACTCCTATTTTATCAAAACAACGCTGGCAACAAAAATGCAGGGGGACCCTTTGTCCTCCCTGCATGTCAATCATGCTGTCATTGCGTTTAGCTGACTGCTCTTCCTTTCGCAAGCGCGCTTGCGCCTTCCAGCATGTTCTGCTCTTCCGCTTGATTCTCTTCTTCGTCTTCCTCTTTTACTGGAACAGCATTCACTTCAATTCTGTGAATGCGCAAATGCTCCACTTCGGTAATCACAAATTCCAAGTCTCCGTGTTTAACGGTTTGGCCTGCGCGAGGCGTTTCATTGATCTGGCTGTAAACCCAGCCTCCGATCGTGTTCACTTCTTCATTTTCAATGTTGATCTTAAAAAGTTCGTTGATTTCTTGGATGAGCATGCGCGGATCCAGTGATGTTCGATCGTCCATCACTTCCACTTCTGCCCGCTCTCTATGAAATTCGTCTTGTATATCGCCGACGATCTCCTCGATGATGTCTTCGAGGGTGATAATGCCTGCTGTTCCCCCGAATTCATCAACAACCGCAACCATTTGAATGCGATCTTGCTGCATCGTCCTCAGCACTTGGCTGATCTTCATCGATTCCGGAACGACGGTAATCGGACGAATGAGCTTGCGAATGTCGCGGTGTCCCTTTTCCGACAGAGCTGCGCTGTACATGTCTGATGCGTGAACCAACCCGATGATATGGTCCTTATCGCTTTCAACGATAGGAAAGCGGGTATGGCGTTCTTTCTGTACGATCTGCAAGTTTTCTTCAAACGTCGCATCGGCATACAGACAGGCCATCATCGTGCGGGGAATGAGGATTTCCCGAGCAACGCGTTCAGAAAAGACGAAAATATTTTCCATTAACGCTAGTTCTTCTTCTTTAATATGCCCGCTCTTCTGGCTTTCCTTAATCAAGTAGCGAATTTCTTCTTCCGTGTGTCCGCTTTCGAGTTCAACCGATTTGACGCCGATCATTTTAAGCACCAGTTCAGCAGTTGCATTTACGAGCCATATTGCAGGGTAAAAAAGCCTGTATAGCAGCATGAGCGGACCGCTCAGCCAAAGCGATGTGCCTTCTGCCCGCGTAAAGGCGAATGATTTGGGAACTAATTCACCGAATACGACATAAATAAATGCGATCAAACTAAAAGCGATTACAAAAGACGCGGGAGCTGTAAACGATGCGGGCGCTCCTAAACTTGCCAGCAAGGGCTCAACGATATATCGAGCAATGACCGGACCGCTGATCCATCCCAAACAGAGCGAAGCGATGGTGCTGCCGAGCAAGCATGCGGTCAAATATGCATCCGGCCTCGATATGACGTGTTCCGCGATTTTGGCTCTTTTGTTGCCTTGTTCGGCAAGTTCCGTTAACCGCGCTTTCTTTACTCTTAGAAGCGCGAACTCGGCCGCGACAAAAAATCCGTTTAACAAGATCAAGAACAAGATGAAACTAAACGTTAATAAGATGGATATGTCATCTTCCAATTAATATCCTCACCTGAAAAGGCTCGGACGTTCACCTCCGGGTATTGAAATGAAAAATGACGCAATTGAACACGGTGCCATCTGCATCAACTTCCCATTCGATCACCCCATTTCCTTACTTAGTATTATATAAAATATTCTGCCTAAGGTCAAAATAGTCAAACAATTTCAGCGAAATCCTAATTAGGATAAGCAATTTTTATATTTTTTGATGCGCAGTTTGAAATTTTTCCCGAGGCAATAAAACAAGCCTGTATACAAGCTGACGGGATCTTATTCGAAAAAACGCCAAAATTGGCGTTATTTCCATGAATACCGTCTTTTTCAGCGATTGATTAAGATTAAAGGTGAATTTACAATGGTTCTAATATCCTTTATTCTAATTATAAGGCAAATTTCTTTTTTATTTTAAGATGAGGAGCGGATTATGCTTACCATTAACTTCATACTTGTTTTTATTTTAATCGTTGCCACCGCTTTTTTTGTGGCGACAGAGTTTGCCATCGTCCGGGTTCGTCCGTCGCGGGTTGATCAGCTGGTGTTGGAAGGCAAGAAAAACGCTTTGGCTGTGCAGAAAGTCACCAGCAACTTGGACGGTTATTTGGCTGCCTGTCAGCTTGGGATCACGATAACCGCGATGGGTCTTGGCTGGCTCGGCGAACCGACGATCGAGCGCCTTTTGCAGCCGTTGTTTATCGATTTAAATCTTCCGCAAGCCGTCGCATCCTTGATCTCTTTTCTTTTGGCATTTTTAATTATGACTTATCTTCACGTTGTGTTTGGAGAGTTGGCGCCAAAGACGATTGCTATTCAGAAAGCGGAACAGCTGTCTCTTTTTCTGGCGAAGCCGATTATTTTTTTCTACAAAATCAGCTATCCGCTGATCTGGCTGCTCAATGGTTCCGCGCTCCGATTCGTTCGATTGTTCGGCATTCAGCCTGCAAACGAACATGAAGAAGCGCATTCTGAGGAAGAATTGCGGCTGATTATTACAGACAGCTATAAGAGCGGCAACATCAATCAGGCTGAATACGGCTATGTCAGCAATATTTTTAATGTGGATGAGCTGTTGGCGCGGGAGATTATGGTGCCGAGGACGGACATGGTTACGCTGGACATTAATTTGCCCATGGAAGAAAATCTAAAGACGATGATGTCGGAAAGATACACTCGCTTTCCAGTCATTGACAAAGACAAGGACCATATTATCGGCATCTTAAATACGAAACAATACTTTATGGCTGCTGCCAAAAATCCCGACGTTGACATCTCAAGTTTGCTGCTGCCGGTGTTGGCTGTTCCTGAAGTGATTCCGGTGACGCAGCTGCTGAAGAGAATGCAGAAAAGCCATATGCATTTGGCGATTTTGCTTGATGAGTACGGCGGTACTTCCGGCATGCTCACGATCGAAGACATATTGGAGGAGATCGTCGGAGAGATTCGGGATGAATTCGACCAAGAGGAGCAGTCCGACATAGAGAAACTTGGCAAATTTCACGTCATCGTTGACGGCAAAGTGCCGATCTCCGTCGTGAACGAATTGGTAAATGCCGAGATTGAGTCTGAAGACATCGATACGATCGGCGGATGGCTGTACAACCAACACTCTGCTTTGAAAAAAGGGAGTGTATGGGAATATGAAGGATTAGTATTTACGGTCTTGGAAAAAGAAAACCATCGCATCCGCAAGATCGAAATCGTCAATACAGCCGCTGAAGATTCAGAAACAGAGGAAGACAGGGAAGACGGCGTGGATGCTGAAGATGATGACTCATAATCGAAGCGATTCATTATTTGAATAACGATAAATAATTTAAAAAGGACGCTGCCCCCGGCTGAAGCCGAAAGTTGGGCAGCGTCCTTTTATGCGCTTGATTTACATATCGTCTTTTTCTATGATTTCCGGATTCGTTAAATAATCCTCAACTACATTCATTTCAATCATTTGGTTGCCTTTCATGAATTTGAATATCCCGTTATTGAAGTCCGTTCCGATTTCTTTGAAGAAAATGCCTTCATAAAGATCATTGCTGGAATGTTTGAACGTCACTTTGTATCCTTTGGCATCTTTAATCAGGTAAGCTCTGATCCCTTTTTCGTAAAAGCCTTCCTGATTTTTTAGTTCTCGAGAAACAGAGACGATATGGAGGTCGGCGAATGGAATTTCGTGCAATAATGCGTTAATGATGGAGCCTTTTGTGATTTCCTGCCAGCGGCTTTGAGCTGTTTGGCCGATGACCAGCTGCGTGATTTGCTTTTGCTTGGCCACTTCGCCTATGACTTTTACGACTGGGCGCTTTTCGTCGTATTTAATAATGAATTCTGCGCCGTGCTCATCAGCCAGCTGTTTCCACTTTTCTATATACTGACTCCTTTCAATGTCCAGCTCATCTTCAGGCAAAGGATCGACGGTCAATATATAGAGAGGGCATTCCAACATTTGTGCAATGGCGCATCCTCTTCGGATCAGCCTCTCACCATTCGGACCGTAATAAACGCAAACGAGAATACGTTCGTCCATTCTTACCGCAGACACTTTATTTATTCACCTCAATGATATATAATCAAAACTCTGCTCGAGACATCTTTAGGGTAACCGTTTTACGGTCATCTGTCAATTTTGGCGTATTTTTATTAACGCATGGTTTGTAAGGCGTCTAAGTATTAGTGTATAATTATGAATGGCATATTATAACTGTGAAGTTACAGACTACAAGGGGGGTACGTATTGTCCTGGTTGCATTTGGTCATCCTTGCTCCATTTTTATTCGCTTTTCTTGTGCCTTTGCTGCATAAAACGCTGAATAAAGTACATACGGGGTGGTTTGTGCTTTTCTTGCCGCTTGCGCTGTTTATTTATTTTCTGGGCTTCATGCCATTTAATTCGCAGGCTCCCCCGATCCAGCAATCGGTTTCATGGATCGAAGCATTGGATCTGCAATTTGCTGTTCATCTGGACGGCCTTGCTTTGTTATTCTCGTTAATCATTACGGGCGTCGGATCATTGGTCGTTCTTTATTCCATTTTTTATATGGATAAAGAACGGGAAGCTCTGCATAATTTTTACGTGTACTTGTTAATGTTTATGGGAGCGATGCTCGGGATCGTGCTGTCAGACAACATGTTGATCATGTATGTTTTCTGGGAGCTTACCAGTGTTTCATCCTTTCTTTTGATTGCGTATTGGTACCAAAGACAAAGATCAAGGTACGGTGCGCAGAAATCGCTGCTCATCACAGTATTTGGCGGTTTTGCCATGCTGCTCGGCATGCTGCTGATCTATAATATCACGGGAACGTTCAGCATTCGCGAAACGATCGGAATGGCAGATGTCATCACAGAGCATGCGTTGTTTCTCCCGGCAATGCTGCTGCTTTTGCTGGGCGCGTTTACGAAATCCGCACAATTCCCATTTCACATATGGCTTCCGGATGCGATGGAAGCACCTACTCCTATCAGCGCATATCTTCATTCCGCAACGATGGTTAAGGCCGGTGTATATTTAGTTGCTCGTTTTACACCGATATTCGGCGGAAACATGGAATGGTTTTGGATCGTTACATCGGTCGGACTGTTAACCTTGTTCTGGGGATCGTTCATGGCCATTAAACAAACCGATTTAAAGGCGCTGCTGGCTTATTCAACCGTCAGTCAGCTCGGTTTAATCATGTCGCTTCTTGGCATTGGATCCGTTGCGCTGAACAATCAATACAGCGAACACTCACTGGCTCTGGCCGGTGCGTCTTTGGCTGCCATTTTTCATTTGTTTAACCATTCGATCTTTAAAGGATGTCTCTTTATGGTCATCGGTATTTTAGACCATGAAACGGGCACGCGCGACATTCGCAAACTGGGCGGATTGCTCAGCTTGATGCCTGTCTCGTTTACGCTGACCGTCATCGGCGGACTGTCGATGGCTGGATTGCCTCCGTTCAGCGGATTTCTCAGCAAAGAGATGTTTTTTACAGGGCTGTTGAAGGCGAATCAAAGCATCGATGCATGGGTTACGGTGCTGTTGCCGCTTGCAGGCTGGATCGCCAGCATTTTTACGTTTATATATTGCATGATTTTAGTTTTCAAAACATTTACCGGGACATACCGTCCCGAATTGCTGGACAAGACTCCGCATGAGGCGCCGTTTGGCATGCTGGTTGCGCCAAGCATTCTGGCTTCCATGGTCATCGTGTTTTTCTTTTTCCCCAACCTGCTGTCGTATACGATTTTGGAAGCCGCCGTTCAGTCGATCCTGCCGAATTTGCTGGCTTCGGGTGAATATTTCGAAGTATCGATTAAACCTTGGCACGGCTGGAACACGGAATTGTTCATGACGATCGGCATCGTTCTGCTCGGTTCGCTGTTATATGCGTCGCATCATAAGTGGAAGGGGATCTATGATCTGCTGCCGCACAGATTGTCATTTAATTACCTTTATGAGCGATTGATTGAAGGGTCGGAGCGAGTCTCTGCCAAGATTATGAACAAGCACATGACAGGATTTGTGCGGGACTATTTGTCTTATATTTTTCTATTTCTCGTTCTAGTTGCCGGAGGTTCTTTGATTTGGAAGGGCGGTTATTCGATCAGTTTGGCATCGAATGCGCCGATTCGCATGTATGAAGCGGTGCTTGGAGTTTTGCTGGTCGTTGCCGCGCTAGTCGTTGTGCTCGCCAAGTCACGGTTGACGTCAATCATTGCCATCGGTTCGATGGGCTTTATGGTTGCCTTGTTTTTCGTCATCTTCCGGGCGCCGGATCTGGCGTTAACGCAATTAGTGGTCGAAACGATTACAACCGTGCTGTTTATGTTATGTTTTTACTTCCTGCCGAAAAATAAGAAAGAGATCAGTCCTGTTCGTTTTCGCGCAGCGAATTTGATCATCGCTGTCAGCGTCGGCGCTGTGTTAACGCTGATTGGTCTTTTTGCGTCAAACAATCGATTGTTCGATCCGATCTCGTCTTATTTTGAGGATGCATACACACTCGCCGGCGCGCGCAATATGGTAAATGCCATCCTCGTTGATTTCCGCGCGTTCGATACGATGATTGAAGGAGTTGTGCTGTTTATCGCGGGAATCGGCGTTTACACGCTTATCAAACTTCGTCAGTCGAGGAGGCTTGATCGATGAAATTTGAAGATGTCATCTTGCAGACGGCGACGAAAGTGATCGTATTCATCGTCTTGATTTTTGGGGTCTATGTATTTTTTTCCGGGCATCATGAGCCTGGAGGCGGATTTATCGGGGGGTTGATTACCGCTTCAGCCATCGTCTTGCTCCTCATGGCTTTTGATGTGAAAACCGTGCGTGATAATTTGCCGGTTGATTTCAAGCTGGTCGGCGCTGCCGGCATACTGATCATGATTCTTTCCGGCGCGGCTTCCATGCTGTTTGGAGAAGCGTTTCTTTTTCAAACGTTCACGGAAGTTGATTTGCCGGTGTTTGGCCCGACGGAACTAGCCACCGCCGTCTTATTTGATGTCGGCGTTTATTTGGCCGTCGTAGGCACTGCACTAACGATAATCCTAAGTATTAGCGAGGATAAATAGATGGAAACATTCATGATTATCATATCAGGCATTTTGTTTACTGTTGGGGTCTATCTGGTGTTAAGCAAAAGTTTGCTGCGCATTATTTTGGGATCTTCCATATTTACGCACGGCGTGCATTTGATGCTCCTTGCCGTATCCGGTTTGAAGCAGGGGGCGCCGCCGTTGCTCGGGGAAGAAGCAGCGTCTTATACGGATCCGTTGCCGCAAGCGCTCATCTTGACATCGATCGTCATCAGTTTTGCATTAACCGCGTTTTTCTTAGTGCTGGGGTATCGGACCTATGTTGAGCTGGGCAGCGATAATATGGAGCAGTTAAGGGGAGGAGAATATGAATAATTTAGTTGTCTTTCCAATTATTGTTCCGCTGCTGACCGGCATCTTTCTCTTTTTTCTGCGGAAGCGCATCTTTCTCCAGAAGTTGATTTCGGCTGCAGCGCTTTCGGCAGTCATCATCATATCGGCTTTTCTTGTGCATGACGTTTCTGTGAACGGCATCCAAACGTTGAACATGGGAGGATGGGAAGTGCCGTTCGGCATTACGCTTGTAGCCGACATGATGGCTGCATTGCTGGTGCTGACTGCTTCGATTGTCAGCTTGGCTTGTTTGCTGTATGCTTTTTCCACAAGCGGCGAACGTGAAAAATTTTATGTTTATCCTTTCATTCTGCTGCTTGTGTGCGGCGTGAACGGATCATTTTTGACAGGGGATATTTTTAACTTATTTGTATTTTTTGAATGCATGCTGCTGGCTTCGTACGTGCTGCTCAGCTTGGGGGGAGAGAAAGCTCAGCTGCGAGAATCGATCAAATACATTTTGGTGAACGTGATGTCATCGATGCTGTTTGTCGCAGCTGTAGGCTATCTTTATTCGGTCACGGGGACGCTGAACATGGCGCATTTGTCTGAGCGCGTCGCAGAGGTTGGTCAAAGCGGCATTTTGACAACGGTCAGCTTGCTGTTTTTGATCGTGTTTGGACTGAAAGCCGCGTTGTTTTTGTACTTCTGGCTTCGCGGTTCTTACAGTGCGACGCCGCCGGCGGTTGCCGCCCTGTTCGCTGCGTTGTTGACGAAAGTGGGGATCTATTGCATTTTCCGCGTGTTTACGCTGATTTTCTATCACGAGCCGGAAATTACGCATACCGTTATGCTTTGGATGGCTGTTTTGACGATGATTTTGGGAGCGATCGGCGCCATTGCTTATTGGGATATTAAGAAAATATTAGCCTACAACGTGATCGTGTCTGTCGGGTTCATTGTGTTTGGAGCCGCTGTTGCTACTTCCACCTCGCTGTCCGGCGCCTTGTACTATCTCATTCATGATATGGTGGCGAAAGGCCTTATATTTATCCTTGGCGGCGCCATGATATCCATCGCCGGCACTCGGAAGTTGAGAGAAATCAGCGGTCTGATTCGTTATCACCCAATGCTTGGATGGCTGTTCTTCCTTGCTGCGCTTGCTCTTGCCGGCGTGCCTCCGCTCAGCGGCTTTGTCGGCAAGGTTATGGTGCTGCAGGGCGGAGTAGATGCTGAGATGTATGGAATCGTTGCGGTTGGATTGTTAACAAGCTTGCTTGTGCTGTATTCCGTTATCAAAATTTTTCTGCACGGTTTTTGGGGTGAAACGATCTTAAGTGAAGAGGAAGAGCATTCCACGGGGAAAGGTGTCTTGATCCCCGGCGTCGCGCTTGCGGCCATTCTCATCATCATGGGAATCGGAGCGGATTCCGTATTCGTGTACATTGATCAAGCGGTAGAGGTGCTCATGAACCCCAAACTGTACATTGATGCCGTCTTTCGCCCTTGATCTTTGAATCATCACACTGACGAAGGAAGTGAACTGTTTGCTGTTACAGCTTTTAATCAACTTGATCGCAGCACTCGTATGGATGCTGCTGCACGATACGTGGGATGGGCTCAACTTTCTGATCGGATATATGATCGGTTTTGGGATCATTTTCATGATGCGCCGCTTTTTCCCTCAACCGTTTTACGGCAGAAAAGCGTGGAAGATCATTAAGTTAGTCATTGTTTTTATCATTGAATTGTATAAGTCCGGTATATTTGTGCTTCGCGAAACGCTTCAGCCGAAGCTTCGGATTCAGCCCGGCATCATGAAAGTAAAGACCCAACTCATCGGAGATTGGGAGCTGACGACGATTTCATGCTTGCTGACGCTCACTCCTGGATCGGTCGTATTGGAAATCGATCGGGAAGAAGGGATCTTATACTTCCATGCACTGGATGTCGGGGAACAAAAAGAATATGTGCTCAGCACGCTGTCCGCATTAGAGAAGGCGATTATGGAGGTGAGATGATGTTTCACAACTTGCTTTACATGGCGATGTTTTTGCTGTCTGTATCTACTTTGGTTGCTTTATATCGTCTCATCAAAGGCGCCACAGCGTCTGATCGCATTCTTGCCTTGGATGCCATGAGCTACAATATTATCGGCATCGTCACTATCTTGTCCATAGCGTTGAACACGCAAAATTATTTGGACGTCATCCTCTTGATTGGCATTCTGGCATTTTTAGGAACGGTTGCTCTCTGCAAATATGTTGAGAGGGGTGTCGTGATTGAACATGAACGTGATAACTGAATGGATCGTCTTGTTGTTCATTTTGTCTGGGACGGCGCTCAGCCTATTCAGTTCGATTGGTTTGCTCCGCCTCCCCGATGTTTACACCCGCTCTCATGCAAGCACAAAGACAACGACGATTGGATTAATCAGCATTCTTGCCGGAGGATTCGCTTTTTTCTTGTTTGAAGACGGCGTCATCAGCGTAAGGTTGATCTTGGCGATTATATTTGTCTTTTTAACTGCGCCTGTAGCCGGCCATTTAACTGCCCGGTCTGCACACAGAGCAGGCGTGCAATTGGCCGACATCAGCGTGAAAGACGAGTTGAGGGAAGATTTGGAAAAGCACCGGAAAGAAATGGGCGGCAAAGAGGCGGCTGAATCGAAAGAGACACAAAGCTGACAAGCAGCTCCTGCTGTGTGAACAATGATCAAGCGGTCCGGCAAAGACGAATCGTGCGCACATGCGAAATAATGCAGAATAAGACAACAGGCAATGTCAGGCAAGCATGATTTATGCATGAAACTGAATAAAAATTGTGAATGAAAAAGCCCGCGGCGAAAGGATTAACCTTCCATGCGGGCTGCTTCTTTTTCTTCGCACTGCGGCGAGCAAAAGCCGTTTTTCTCTTCTTCGCAATTCGGACATACGATGTGCTGTCTGTGACAGAAATCATAAGCGCAGTTAATGTAAGTTTCTGCAGGCGTGCCGCAATGGTAGCATCTGCCGACTACGCGTCCGTCTCCGGCACGGTTAATGGGCACGGCGATTCTTTCGTCGAACACATAGCATTTGCCGTCCCACAGGGCTCCTTTGACTTCAGGGTCTTTGCCGTAATTGATAATGCCGCCGTCAAGCTGCGCGACGTCTTTAAAGCCTTCATCCAACATCCAAGCCGTCAATTTCTCGCAGCGAATGCCCCCCGTGCAATACGTAATAATCGTTTTGTCTTTCTTATCGCTTAAATTTTTGCGAATCCATTCTGGAAATTCGCGGAATGTTTCAACATCCGGGCGAATGGCGTTGCGAAAATGACCGAGATCATATTCGTAGTCATTGCGGCCGTCCAAAACGATGACATCATCTCTTTGCAGCATTTCGTAAAATTCTTTCGGAGACAGTCTACGACCGGTTTTTTCATAAGGCTTGACGCCGTCCACGCGCATCGTTACGATTTCTTTTCTTCTTCTGACGAACAGCTTTTTGAACACATGTCCGTCTGCAGCGTCAATTTTAAAAGGCATGTCCGCAAATCGCGGATCTGCATGCAAAGCTCTCATATATTCATCGGTTTGCTCTACAGTTCCGGAAATCGTTCCATTTAATCCTTCCTCGGCTACGAGTATGCGTCCTTTGACACCGAGATCTTTGCAAAATTGCAGATGTTCTGCAGCAAATTGTTCCGGATCTTCGATTGGCACAAACTTATAGTAGAGCAGGACTCGATAAGGTTTTTCATAAGGTTTTGTTTCCGGTTCTGTCCCTTGATGATCAACTGTTTGTTGTTCCATGACACCATCTTCCTTTCTGTTTCGCTTGTGGACAGAGAGATGACACTCTAACTTATTATACATGGAATCAGAAGCAAGGTCACGCATTAGCAGAAAATTCAAACAAAAGCGCTGCCAAAGCTGGTTTTAAGCATTGCCGGTTCGTTCACGCTGCATGCAGTGCTGTGGTATAATGGATCAGCGATTCCTGTGCGGACAAGTACATCAAAGGAGAGAAACGACATGAAACGACTTCGACAGGAACATCCTTTTTTGGTGATGGATCGTTCCGAACCGCTGCGAGGAGATGCGTTGTTTCCGTTCGCTGTTGAGGATTTGATATGCAAGCAAGCAGGGGAAGCGCGGATGCCGGCTCTGCATATGTGGAGACATGCACGCGCGTTTATTATGGGGCTGCGTGATCGAAAGCTTCCATTCGCCGCAGAAGCGATGGCAGAACTTCGCCGCAAGCAATATGCAGTCGGGGTGAGGCATTCCGGCGGCGCTGCCGTTCCTCTGGACGACGGCGTGTTGAACATTTCCTTAGTGCTTCCGAAAATGCCGGGGGATACGAACTTTCATCAAGATTTTGCGAGAATGGCGCATTTGCTTGAATTAGTGCTGGGGCGGTTTGGCATCACATTCGACATTGGCGAAATTAAGCAGTCTTACTGTCCGGGAGATTATGACTTAAGCGTAAGCGGAAGAAAATTTTGCGGCATTGCTCAGCGGCGGCAGCTGCGCGCCTATGTCATTCAAGCCTTTGTCATCGTAGAAGGGGAGGGAGCTGCCCGCGGCCGTGTGGCGAGAGCGTTCTATGAACAAGCCTGCCGCGGCTTGGCTGACGAAAGCGCGCCGGATGTGAAGCCGGAAGTGATGGTTAGTTTATCGGAAATCGCTGGGAGAGCTCTGTCTGTGGCCGATATGGCGAACACAGTCATCGAAGTCATTCGGGAGGAAGCCGGCATTGCTGCTTTCGCAGAAAAAGACGAGCAATGGAATCAATTATTCGAAGGAGCGGCACCGATCGACTGGCCTGCCGAAACGGAGCGTCTTACAGCGAAACTGCATGAAAGATATAACAAATCGAACTTGTGAACTGCGCAATGAGGCGGCAATTTGGATGAAGCGGAATCGGCGCAAGCGGGAACTGATCGTGCAAGACGGTTAAAATGACTGCTGCTTAGCAGCGGCGAGGCAAAGCTTGCGACTGCAGGAAATCAGATGTTAACCAGTCACTAGACACCTGATTTCCTTCTGAGCAGCCGCATCATCGTCATATTTGGGCCTTCCTTTGAAATTGAACTCATTATTTTTCAGTGCCGAGAAAATATTTCAACGCATCCGGCAATTCTTTTTGCCAAAAACCCCAAATATGCTTGCCTTCTTTTTCTACATATTTGACGACGGCTCCTTTGTTTTCCAACATCGGTTTCAAGTCCCGATTGACCTTTAGAAAATCATACGTGCCGCGGTCAGTTTTCACCTCGGTTTCTTCGGTGCCGATCAGCATGTAAATATCGAGTCCCGTCAAGTCATCCGCTTGTTTCATCCGCTCAAAGGTCGGATTTAAAAATGCGCCTGACAATGACAGCACTTTCGCAAACAGTTCCGGGTAATCCAGCGCCAAGTGCAAGCTGACTGTGCCGCCGAGGGAATCGCCTGCAGCAATGCGGCCGCTCGGCTCTTTGCTCACAGCATATTTTTGTTCGATCAGCGGAATTGCTTCTTCCGTGACGAATCGGCAATATTTTTCAAATCGCTGTCCGTCGGGTGAATAATCTTCCGTGCGTGTCTTCAAAATAACATCGATGCCTGCTATGATCGCATGCGACATTTCTCCTTCTGCCATCAATTGCGTGGCGATCGTGGCAATGCGGCCGTAATTAAAAAATTGTTCGCCGTCTTGGCAATAAATGACAGGATACGTTTTGGTTTCGTCGTAATCAGGCGGAAGCAAAACACGCAAGGAGCGGTCTTCGCCCAGAATGTCAGACGTCATCTCTTCTTTGACGATTGTTCTTTTGTAATACGGTGATTTCGTCATGTCAGTCTCTCCTTTAAATATGGTAAAATATGAATAAATTGATTGAAGAAAAATTGAACATCAAGTTGAACATAAACTTTATAAAACAAGGAGTAAAGCGGAGTCAAACCGCACAAAATGTACAAGAAGATCTGCCAAGATTTTATTTTTTGCAAAGAAATTGACATGAATAGATAGAAATTTTACCGTCTGTATTATATAATTAATGATAGCTGTTATATAGTTTTCTCTGATAGGGGTATTGTATTCATGCGAGCCAGCATTTGCTAAGAAGTTAAACAGTCTCATGAAATTACTATAACAGAGACGATGCGAAGAAGTAAGGCCTACAGCAACGAAAATGTAAAAAATTGAGGTGAGCAGGTGTCATGACAAAGCCAAATTATGTGGTGCAGCTCAAGGAATTAGAGAAGCTGTCTGTTCTGTCACCAGACGGCGAAATCATCAATCAAGAAGCTATGCCAGATCTGGATGACAACCAATTAAAAGAATTGATGAGAAGGATGGTCTTCACACGCGTATGGGATCAGCGCGCAATCAGCTTGCAGCGCCAAGGAAGACTCGGTTTCTATGCCCCTGTATCCGGCCAGGAAGCTTCGATGGTCGCAAGTCAGTTTGTGTTAGAGAAAGAGGATTTTGTCGTTCCGGGATATCGTGACATGCCGCAGATTTATTGGCACGGGTATCCGATGTATCAAACGTTCCTTTATTCGAAAGGACATCAACACGGCGGCCAAGTTCCGGAAGGAGTCAATGCGCTTATGCCGCAAATTATTATCGGCGCGCAAATTATTCAAGCGGCGGGCATTGCGATGGGCTTCAAGCGGAAAGGCCAGAAAAACGTCGTTATCACTTACACGGGAGACGGCGGTTCTTCCCAAGGCGATTTCTATGAAGGGCTGAATTTCGCCGGCGCGTTTAATCTTCCAGTGATCTTTGTCGTGCAAAATAACGGTTATGCAATTTCGACGCCGGTCAGCAAGCAGACGAAAGCGGAGAGCATCGCGCAGAAAGCAGTGGCAGCAGGCATTCGCGGCGTTCAAGTGGATGGAATGGACGCTTTAGCCGTTGCCAAGGTCGTTCAAGAAGCAGCCGAAATCGCCAGAAACGGCGGCGGCGCTACATTGATTGAAGCGATCACCTACCGTTATGGTCCGCACTCCATGTCTGGTGACGACCCGACGAAGTATCGGGACAAAGAAGAAGAAGAAAAATGGAAAGAAAAAGACCCGATCATTCGCATGCGCAAATTCTTGCAAGCGAAAAACTTGTGGACCGAAGAAGATGAAGAGAAGACGATGGAAGAAGCGAGAAAGACGGTAGCTGAAGAGATCAAGAAAGCTGAATCGGTTGAGAATATGACGATTGCAGGCTTGCTTGACAGTATGTTCGAACACACTCCGCCGAATCTGGAAAGACAGAAAAAGGAGTTTTCTTAAATCGCAGCGCTAAAGTTGAAATATGAAACTCAGCACCTGTATTAGATTGGAAAATACGTTAGGGAGGTACAAGCTGTCATGGCTAAAATGAATATGAAAGAAGCGATTACCGATGCGCTTCGCATAGAATTGGCCCGCGATGAAAAAGTCATGGTATTCGGAGAAGACGTCGGCCATGTCGGGGGCGTGTTCCGTGCAACAGCCGGATTGCAGAAAGAATTCGGGGAAGAACGGGTATTTGACACCCCGCTGGCAGAATCCGGAATATGCGGTTTGGCCGTCGGTCTCGGCGTGCAAGGCTTTCGGCCTGTCGCAGAAATTCAGTTTGTCGGATTTATCTTTGAAGCACTGGATTCGATCGTTGTGCAAGCTGCGCGCATGCGTTATCGTTCCGGCGGACGTTACAACAGTCCGATTGTGTTCCGCACGCCGTTTGGCATGGGAGTTCGCGCGCCGGAGCTTCACTCCGATCCGCTTGAAGGGATTTTGGCGCAATCACCTGGCATTAAAGTTGTCATTCCATCTAATCCATATGATGCGAAAGGGCTCTTGATCGCTTCGATTCGAGACAATGACCCTGTATTCTTTATGGAACACCTCAATTTATATCATATGGCCCGCCAGGAAGTTCCTGAAGGAGAATATGTGATTGAATTGGGGAAAGCGAACGTTGTGCGCGAAGGCTCTGACGTGACGATTATTACTTACGGCAACATGGTTCATACGTCGATGAAAGCAGCGCAAGAACTTGAAAAAGAAGGAATCCAAGTTGAAGTGATCGATTTGCGCACGGTTTCGCCGATTGATACCGAGACGATCATCGAATCGGTGAAAAAGACTAATCGAGCCATTGTCGTGCAGGAAGCACAGAAATCTTCCGGAGTTGCAGCTGAAGTTGTCGCTCAAATTAACGAATATGCGATTTTGCATTTGGAAGCGCCGGTTCTTCGCATTGCGGCTCCAGATACGGTTACAGGGTTTCCGATGATTGAGAAAGAATGGGTTCCTACACCAGAACGGATCATTAAGGGTGTGAAGGAAGTCATTGAATTTTAAAGAAAGGGAGGCATAAGCTATGGCTGAATTCAAATTTAGGCTCCCCGACGTTGGTGAAGGGTTGCACGAAGGCGAGATCGTCAAATGGCACGTTCAGCCCGGGGATTCGTTCCAAGAAGATGATGTCATCCTCGAAGTGCAAAACGACAAAGCAGTTGTGGAGCTGCCTGCGGCTTTTGACGGCAAAGTAAAAGAAATTTTGGTTGAAGAAGGCACAGTAGCGAATGTAGGCGACGTATTGGCTGTCTTTGAGGTGGCGGACGATGTCGCTGCAACGCATGGAGGGGAAGATGCTGCTGAGGAGGCATCTGAGCCTGCAGCAGAAGCTGCTGCTCCGCAAACGGCGCAAGAAGAGCCGCAAGAAGAAGTGAAAGCGGCAGCTGAGGGAAGCAAATCGAAAGCGGAAATTTTGGCAACGCCGAGCGTAAGGAAGTATGCGCGCGAGAAAGGCGTAGACATCTCGAAAGTGCAAGGAACGGGCAAGAACGGAAGAATCACCCGCGAAGATATTGATCAATTCGCCTCTGGCGGACAGCCGGCTGCAAGCGCAGCGGAAGCGAAACAAGACGCCGCGCCGCAGACAACTGTTGCAGCAGCGCCGGTTGGGGCTCGCGTGGAGGAGCGTGTGCCGCTTCGCGGAGTGCGCAAAGTCATCGCCAATGCGATGGTGAAATCTGTTTACACGGCGCCGCATGTCACCATCATGGACGAAGTGGATGTTACAGAACTGGTAGCCTTGCGCGAAAAGGCAAAACCGCTGATGGAGAAGAAGGGGATAAAAGTTACATATCTCCCTTATATCGTCAAAGCTTTAGTCGCTGCGGTTAGAGAGTTCCCAGTGCTGAACGCATCGCTCGATGATGAGAAACAGGAGATCGTTTATAAGAAATATTATGACATCGGAATTGCCACCGATACGGAAAACGGCTTGATGGTTCCGGTCGTGCGGGAAGCTGACCGCAAAAATATTTGGACAATCGCGGCAGAAATTAAAGATTTGGCTGAACGCGCCCGGGAAGGCAAACTGTCCGCTGAGGAAATGAGAGGCAGCACGATCAGCATCACGAATATCGGATCTGCAGGCGGCATGTTCTTCACGCCGGTCATTAATTACCCAGAAGTGGCAATATTGGGCACGGGCCGAATTACAGAAAAACCGGTCATTAAAAACGGCGAAATTGTGCCGGGCAAAATGATGGCACTGTCGCTCAGCTTTGACCACAGAATTATTGACGGCGCAACAGCGCAATATGCCATGAATTATATTAAACAGTTGCTTGAAGATCCCCAATTACTGGTTATGGAGGTATGAGTGATGGTCGTAGGTGATTTTGTCGAAGAAGTGGACGTTCTAGTCATAGGATCTGGCCCGGGCGGATACGTGGCAGCCATTCGCGCTGCACAGATGGGCAAGAGCGTAACGATCGTAGATAAAGCTGAAATCGGCGGGGTGTGCCTCAACCGGGGATGCATTCCGTCCAAGGCTTTAATTTCAGCAGCGGAGAAGTACCAGGAAATGGGAAGCAATGCGGATCTTGGCATCACTGCTGATAACATCCAAGTCGATTTCAGCAAAATTCAGCAATGGAAAGACGGCATCGTCAGCAAACTGACAGGCGGAGTCAATGCATTGTTGAAAGGAAACAAAGTGAACATTTTAAAAGGGGAAGCTTATTTTGTAGAGCCGAACGTAGTCAGCATCTCCAATGACGAGGAAGGCAAACGGCTGAAGTTCAACGATTGCATCATCGCTACAGGCTCTCGTCCAGTTGAGCTGAAAGCATTCCCGTTCGGCGAACGCATCTTGTCTTCCACAGAAGCTCTGCAGCTTCAGGAAATTCCTGAAAGCTTGATTGTCATCGGCGGCGGCTACATCGGCATTGAGCTTGGTCAAACTTATGCCAAGTTTGGTTCGAAAGTGACCATTTTGGAAGGAAGCAATTCGATTTTGCCGGGATTTGAGCAAGAGTTGTCACGATTTGTCGTCCGCAATCTGAAGTCTCTGAATGTGGACATCGTGACAAATGCGATGGCGAAATCGTCCAAAGTTGAAAATGATCAAGTTACCGTTGTTTACGAAGCCGGAGGAGAAGAGAAAGAAATCACGGCTAATTATGTGCTCGTCACCGTGGGACGCCGTCCGAACACGGATGAAATGGGACTTGAAAATATCGGAGTGAAGATGAATGACCGCGGGCTGATTGAAGTCGATGAGCAGTGCAAAACAAGCGTAGATCATATCTATGCGATCGGCGACATCGTGCCGGGATATGCGCTCGCTCATAAGGCTTCCTATGAAGGCAAAGTAGCTGCAGAGGCGATTGCAGGCAAGCCAAGCGCTGTCGACTACAAAGTTATTCCTGAAGTCGTGTTCTCCGATCCGGAAATCGCAAGCGTCGGCTTGAATGAAACGAAAGCGAAAGAAGAAGGCCGCGAAGTAGTTACGAATAAGTTCAACTATGCTGCGAACGGCCGGGCGTTGTCTCTGAACAAAGGAGAAGGTTTTGTGAAGATTGTCGCAGACAAAGAATCTGGATTAGTGCTTGGCGCGCAAATAGTCGGTCCGGAAGCATCGAACTTGATTGCAGAGCTTGGACTTGCTATTGAGATGGGCGCTACGCTTGAAGACATCGCTCTGACGATTCATGCTCACCCAACATTAGGCGAAATCGTGATGGAAGCAGCAGAAGGAGCGCTTGGGCTCGGCATTCATCAACTGTAATGACAAGCCTGCTTAAATAAGCAACGTGCATGCATGATTCGCTGCAATTCCAAGAAAAATGATTGTAGTCATATAAAAAAGCTTGTCCTCATAGTTTCGATCATGAGGACAAGCTTTTGGTTTAGCATTGAAACTGTAATTCACATCGTTTTAACATGTTGCCAGCTTATTAGCAATAATTATAACGCTTGGTTTTCGCGAACAGTAAAGTTTGCACCCCTGAGCATTTGCGGTGATTTCATTTTATTAACCAGCGCCAGGCTGTTGAGGGAATTTGCGCAAGATGGAAACTTCTACTCTTCGGTTTTGCGCGCGTCCTTCTGCGGTGCTGTTATCCGCTACCGGACGATATTCGCCATAGCCGACGGCACGGAAATATTTCGGATCTAAGTCAGGATTTTCAAGCAGTGCTTTCATGAAGTTTAGCGCTCTGGCAGTGCTCAGTTCCCAGTTAGACGGGAATTGCGCCGTGTTAATCGGGCGGTTATCCGTATGTCCGGAGATGACGATTTCATAGCCGGGGTATTGAGCCAGCATTTCGGCCATAGCCGTGGCAATCTGTTTTGCGTTTCCTTTCACATGAGCGCTCCCGGAGTCAAACAATGCCCGATCTTGAATTTCCACGATTAGTTCTTCATAGTTCAAATGAGTTCGCAATTGAGTTGTTAAAGCATTATCTTCGATGTATGCATCGATTTGCTGCTGCAGTTGCTTTAGCAGCTCTGTCTCTAAGCGAAACCGCCGTTCTTCTTCCGTTTCTTCTTTTTCAAATGGGTCCAATTCATTTGCTATATGCTGTATGTTGGGATCTGGCAGCAACGATGTATTATCCAACAAACCGCTTCCGCCTGTCAGTACTTGGTTTAAGCTTTGGCTGATCTGTTCAAATTTGCTTTGATCGATTTGGCTTGAAGCAAACAAAATGACGAACAGTGCGAGCATTAACGTTAGAATATCCGCATAAGGAATCAGCCAAGATTCATTAATCTTTTCATCCTCAAGCTGTCTGGATCTTCTCATTGGCTAGAAGCTCCTCACTTTCTTCATCATCAGCTGCTCTTTCTTTCGGTGAAAGAAAGACGGACAGCTTTTGCTCGATGGCCAGGGTGGAGACGCCGGATTGAATCGAAAGCAATCCCTCTACCATCATAAGCCGAAGCTCAATTTCATTCGCTGACAATCGCTGTAATTTGTTTGCGATCGGATGCCATAGAACGTAACCGCTGAAAATGCCGTACAAGGTAGCTACGAAAGCTGCAGCGATGGATTGTCCCAACGTCTCGATGTCGCTTAGATTCCCCAGCGCTGCGATCAGTCCGAGCACAGCACCGAGAACGCCAAGGGTTGGCGCATAAGTTCCAGCTTGCGAAAAGATTTTAATGCCTGCTTTATGCCTTTCTTGGGTGGCGGCAACATCTTCGAGCAGCACATCTTTTACAAAGTCATGGTCATTGCCGTCAATGATCATGCGAATTCCGCTTTTGAGAAATGCATCGTCAATTTCATCCACCCTGCTTTCGAGCGCAAGCAAGCCCTCGCGCCGGCTGATTGACGCCCAATCGATGAACATGGCGATGACCTTTTTCTTGGACATCAGTTCTTGCTCAGAAAAAGCAATTTTAATCAGTTTTGGAAACTTTTTGAGTTCCGCCCATGGAAATCCGATCAATAAGGAAGCGGCAGTACCGACGAAAATGATGACTATGGCAGCGGGGTTAAACAGAATTGAAAGACTTGCTCCTTTAAAAAGCAAACCAGCTACAACAGCAGCTGCCCCCAGCAAGATTCCGATATAAGTCGATTTACCCATGATCCCACCTCGTGATTGTTTTACTCAGCTGCAGCCGACAATCGGCTGTTACTATGCTTTTTTATATTATCGGTACATTCGCATCATTTTTTTATAGAAGTGCATGACTTTTAAACATTTAGCTCAGTTTATCATCATGCATGGACAGGTTGCTTATTTTCATATTTTGCCATGTACATTCTTAGTGAAAGCGTTTAATATTGAAAGGAATATGGTATAATGAGAATGACGCATTTGTAAGGAAATGCCAGACGAACTTAGAGCGACAAAATATTGACGGAGGTGCTTCGAAAGATGGGTGTGAAATTTGCGAGAGATTATGAGGACATCGTGTCAGATATGTCACATGCTGTCCCCAATATAGACAATTTTTATCAGTTTTTTCATATGGAAAAAGAGCAGTGGGAAAGGCTGACGGAAGAAGAGCAAAAAGAATGCACGAGGACGTTGTGCGACGATTTGATTTTTGCTTTAGGATCTCGTCCTTCCATCCAAGTTGAAGGGGGCAGAGTTGCATACGAACGGAAAAAGAATGTCATTACCGTCCATAATGGCGGCAATGTGATTGCGATCATCAATTTAGTATGATGAAACGGAAATGACATTCAATCACGCCTTTTTCGAAAGCAGCATGGACGGCAAGAAGAATATCGCTGCCAACGGTTGAACATTGACTGCTGAAAATGACAGCAAGGTTAGATGAATCAGATTAGCAGCAAAAGCATCTCCAATGAATAAAGGATAGACCTCGCGCGGTTTGAAGAACATGTCAAGGTTGGAGGAACTGCTGCAGTTGATGATGCGCGAAAGTCCTGCTCATTGTTATAAGTTTAAAATGCATGCAATGCAGCCATCTGAATCTTGATCTTACATTCAGACAGTTGATGAAAATAGAATCGAAGCACGCATCCATGATTGTTGCATGATCTGAAAAGGCTGAATCGCTGCGGTCTGGCAGTTTTATCATAAGCGGAAATCAAAGATCCCTGGTCATGTCAGCAAGGAGAAGCATATGCATGAATTTGAAGGCAATGCCAGATTGCTGCGGCAAGTTTGACGTATTAATGCTCATTAATGGAATAACAACTGGATATTTCCCATAAAAGCAGGCCGGCACGGAAAAAGCCAAACAGAAAGTGCAGCAAGATGGCCAGCATCCCAGGCCATAGAATGGCAACTGCGCTGAAGCCGGCGGAAAGCAGTGAAGCTGTCATGATGAATAACAAGCTCAGGATCAGCACTGCGGCCAAATTGCTTCCAGACATCAGACGCATGCGATGGAGATTGTTCGACATCGCTTGCGTCTTTTTTAACATGAAATAAAGCATGAAAGCACGAATGATAAAAATGTACAATATATATGCTGTCAATGAAAGCATGTTATGCTCCAAAACCGCTTCAACCGAGCTGGATAACTGCCACGTCAACAGAACTTGCGGAACAAGCCATAGGAGCGGCAGGCCGATGAGTGCGATTTGAATCAAATAGATCAGGCTGAAGGCTGCTCCCAGTTTGCGCATGCCATTTTTGAAATGAGCGAACAAGTTTTCTGCAGTGCCAGATTGGAGACGTTTATCTGAATGATGATGGGCCTGGATCGAATAAAGAATGCCGGCATGCAGCAATGGATGCCCGATGATGCGCAGCAGCAGGATGCCTCCGATCAGCCAAAGCCAGGGTTCCAGCGCTTCTGTTTTTATGATGCGAAACTGTGCTTCTGCCCAGAACACTTGCACCGCCGCATCTCCCAGCGCATCGCTGGGATACCGGCTGAGCAGCGCATCGAAGAAACCGCTGATCCAGCGATACCCTAATCCGGACCAAGCGAGATGATACAATCCGAGAAAGAGCAGCCAGCCGTAATGTTCATTGACGAAGGCCAAGCCAGATTTGACTGCGGAGAGCCAATCACGCTGGTTTGCCGGCGGACTTATCTTTTCAGATGTTGCCAATCGATTATTCACAGCATTCACCTCACCATACGAATATGTTTAGAATCAGATCCGCAATCCTGGCAGCATTAATGCTGAGCCGTTTCTTCGTTTGATCATCGACGGTTGCATGCATAAAGTTGTTCATGCGTCTGTTTTCCAAAATGAGCTGATGATCGGGATCAATGGCTGCCCATTTCAGCGGAGAGGTATAGGTGACGCGGAACACTTTCTTTTCAGCTTCTCCATCCCAAACCGTCTTCGTTTGATGCCCGTCTTCGAATTGCAATACGAGCGGCACTTCAAATCCTGATCCGCCGTGCCGTGATAAGTGAATTTCACTGACATACGCTTTGCCGTCTTCGCTTTCTTCTTCTTTCATTTCAATACGATCGATGGCATAATCGCCCATCATGCCGCCATGCACATATTGATGAATAAATGAGCTCCAATCGCGCTCTGTCACTTCTTCCAGCACTTGAACGAAATCAGCTGTGGAAGGATGGCGATATTTCCACTGTTCCACATACTGGCGCAGCACTTTCATCATTTGTGCAGAACCAATTTCTTGCTCGATCGCCTTCAGGACCAATTTTCCTCGAATATACACATTTTCCGCATACACATCATGAGAATCGTATTCCCAAGCATTCAAGGTCAGCGGCTGCGGCGAAGTCACATAGCTGGCTTCCAGCGCCATCGGCACCATCAGGCCATACTCGAGTTTCATCACCTTATCTTCAGCAAATGAAGTGAACGCTTCATCCAGCCAAGCTTCTTCGAATTCATTGCTGGCGACCAGTCCGTAGAAATATTGATGTCCAATTTCGTGCACGATGACTTGTTCCAGTTCATAGCCGGGATCCTTCTTGTCTGCTGCCCAAGCAGTGACCAGAGTAGGATATTCCATGCCGCCGGCACCGCTTGCGCCTGCAGGCGGAACGACGATGGACAGCGTGTCATATGGATAAGGGCCGAACCATGCGCTGTAATATTTTAAGGAACTGGCTGCAGCTCTGAAATAGCGTTCCGTCAGCGGCAGATGTTCCGGCTGCAGATAAAGTTGAATGACAACATCAGAAACATTGCTGTCTGAATAGGTCATTTCTGCTTTTTCGAAGCGGGGAGACGCAGACCATGCAAAATCATGCACATCTTCGGCGACATAACGTACTGTTTTTCGTTCGTTGGAGGCATGTTTGCTCGTCAATGTCAAAACGGATTGGTCGATCAATGTTCCGGTTGCCGCTACTTCGTAGGAGGCGGGGACGTTTATTTCCACATCATATTTGCCGAAATTTGCGTAAAATTCCGAATTG
>CALKAN010000297.1 GCA_937983035.1 uncultured Paenibacillaceae bacterium
AAGGCTTCCTCGTCACGAAAATACATGACGGCAAAGAAGTCATTGAAGATCTGTACGACCGCATCGAAGGCAGATATTCGTTCGAGACGGTGCGCCATCCTGAGACAGGCGAAATCATCGTTTCGCGCAACGAGTTGATCGATGAGCTGAAAGCGAAGGCGATCGTTGATGCCGGAATCGAAAGCCTGCATATTCGTTCTGTGCTGAGCTGCCGCACGCGGCATGGCGTTTGCAAGATGTGTTATGGACGCAACCTTGCTACTGGCAAGTTTGTGGAAATCGGAGAAGCGGTGGGCATTATTGCTGCGCAGTCGATCGGTGAGCCTGGAACGCAGCTGACGATGCGCACATTCCACACCGGGGGCGTTGCCGGTGATGACATTACGCAAGGTTTGCCGAGAATTCAGGAATTGTTTGAAGCTCGAAATCCGAAAGGTCAAGCGATCATATCTGAAATCGACGGGGTCGTTAAAGATATTCGCGAGACGAAAGATAAGCGGGAGATCGAAGTGGAAGGCGAAGCGGAAACGAAAGTTTACGCTGTCAGCTATGGTTCGAGAATTCGCGTGTCTGTCGGCCAGCAAATTGAAGCCGGCGATGAACTGACCGATGGATCGATCGATCCGAAAGAGATGCTTCGCATCAAAGGAATCCGCGGCGTGCAAAACTATATTTTGCAGGAAGTGCAGCGGGTTTACCGCAACCAGGGCGTTGAGATCAATGACAAGCATATCGAAGTGATGATCCGGCAAATGCTCAGAAAAATACGAATTGTGGAAGCCGGAGATACGGAATTGCTGCCAGGTTCGTATGTGGACATTCACGAATATGAGGACGCGAACCGCAAAGTGTTGAATGAAGGCAAAGAGCCGGCTGTCGCAAGACCAGTATTGCTCGGAATCACGAAAGCGTCGCTTGAAACAGATTCCTTCCTGTCTGCCGCTTCATTCCAAGAAACGACTCGCGTGCTGACCGATGCGGCGATTAAAGGAAAAGTCGACCAATTGTTAGGCTTGAAAGAGAATGTAATTATTGGAAAGCTGATTCCTGCCGGAACAGGAATGGCGCGATACCGCAACATCGGATTGACGGTTGAATCGTCGGAAAAGACGGAAGAACAAGGCGAAGCAGAAAAAGAAATGCTGACTGTTGAATAAAGCATTGACAAGAGCGATTTTAAAATGCTAATATATCGAAGTGTGCCAGATTTCAGGTTAGCTTTGGAGGATATGTTTACATGTCTTATGAAAAAGTGAATCAGGCAAAACGAATTGTAGTCGGCACTAAGCAAACTCTTAAATTATTAGAAAGCGGCAATGTGGCAGAAGTGCTCGTTGCCGAGGACGCGGATCCGAAAGTTACCGCCAAAGTGATTCAGTTATGCGAAAAGGCAAGAATCACCGTGACTTACGTAGATTCCATGAGAAAGCTGGGGAAAGCTGCAGGAATTGATGTGGGAGCAGCCGTAGTTTCTCTGTTGAAAGAATGAAGATGACGATGTTTTTATCTCGCCTCTCTGAGCTTGATGCTCGGAGAGGAAGGGTAAAAACATTTCCTTTGTTCTTTCGTGAATCGCCTGGATCTGTGGACTTCATAGAAGAGATGAGAAACAGAGGAAGGGGGTGGCGGAATGCCTACAATTAACCAGTTAGTGCGCAAAGGGCGCAAAGCGAAACAAAGCCAATCGCATTCACCGGCTTTGCAAAGAGGTTACAATGCGTTGAAAAGAGCAGAGACAAATTTAAGTTCCCCGCAAAAACGAGGCGTATGCACTCGTGTAGGAACGATGACGCCGAAGAAACCGAACTCCGCGCTGCGGAAATATGCTCGTGTTCGTTTGACTAACCGAGTGGAAGTTACAGCTTACATTCCTGGAATTGGTCACAACTTGCAAGAGCACAGCGTCGTATTGATTCGCGGCGGAAGAGTGAAGGATTTGCCTGGTGTTCGCTATCACGTCGTTCGAGGCGCTTTGGATACGGCCGGAGTGAATGACCGCAAGCAGGCTCGTTCGAAATACGGCACGAAGCGTCCAAAAGAGAAAAACTAATGTGACAGCATCTTATTCACAGCATAGAAAGGAGGATGACGATGCCAAGAAAAGGACCAGTTCCACGCAGGGATGTACTGCCTGATCCGATCTATAACAGCAAGCTTGTTACACGCTTGATCAATCGAATTATGATTGATGGAAAGAAAGGCATTGCTCAGCGCATTCTTTATGAAGCATTTGACATCGTAAGAGAACGCACAGGCAATGATCCGATGGAAGTGTTTGAACAAGCGCTGAAAAATATTATGCCAGTGCTTGAAGTTAAAGCTCGCCGCGTCGGCGGTGCGAACTATCAAGTGCCGGTAGAGGTGAAACCGGAGCGCCGAGTATCATTGGGGCTTCGTTGGTTGGTAAACTATGCGCGTCTGCGCAGCGAGAAAACGATGCAAGAGCGTTTGGCCAATGAAATTATCGATGCCAGCAATAACACTGGTGCTGCAGTGAAAAAACGCGAAGATACGCACAAGATGGCAGAAGCGAACAAAGCTTTTGCACACTATCGTTGGTAATCATATCTGATAAAGGTAGGTGGCGTTTAGCATGCCAAGAGAGTTCTCCTTGAAAGATACGCGTAACATCGGGATCATGGCCCACATTGATGCTGGCAAAACAACGACAACGGAACGCATTCTGTTCTACACTGGCCGCACTCACAAAATTGGTGAGACGCACGAAGGTTCAGCAACGATGGACTGGATGGAACAAGAGCAGGAGCGCGGAATTACGATTACTTCCGCTGCAACGACTGCTCAATGGAAAGGTCATCGAATCAATATCATCGATACTCCGGGCCACGTTGATTTCACTGTGGAAGTAGAGCGTTCATTGCGCGTATTAGACGGAGCAGTTGGAGTGTTCTGCGCGAAAGGCGGGGTGGAGCCGCAATCCGAGACCGTTTGGCGCCAAGCTGACAAATATCACGTCCCGAGAATCGCTTATGTAAACAAAATGGATATCGTCGGCGCAGATTTTGACGGCGTCATCGATCAGATGAAACAAAAGCTGCAAGCCAATGCGGTTCCGATCCAATATCCAATCGGCAAGGAAGACACATTTGAAGGGATCATCGATCTGATCGAAAATGTGGCATACATTTACAAAGACGACTTGGGCCGTGAGTTTGAGAAAACGGAAGTTCCTGCTGAATACGCAGATAAAGTTGCACAGCTCCGCGAGGAGTTGATCGAAAAGGTCGCTGAAACGAACGAAGAACTCACCATGAAATATTTGGAAGGCGAAGAAATTACTGTGGAAGAATTGAAAGCAGCGCTTCGCGCAGCGACATGCAACGTGGAAATTATCCCGGTGCTGTGCGGTTCTTCTTACAGAAACAAAGGCGTTCAGTTAGTGCTGGATGCAGTTGTAGATTATCTTCCATCTCCGGTGGATGTGCCTGATATTAAAGGCCAAACGTTGGACGGAACAGAAATCAGCCGCAAATCGTCTGATGATGAGCCGTTTGCAGCGCTTGCTTTTAAAATCATGACAGACCCGTATGTAGGAAAACTGACATTCTTCCGGGTTTATTCCGGAACGCTGAAGTCCGGTTCTTACATCCTCAATTCAACGAAAGGCAAACGCGAAAGAATTGGACGCATCTTGATGATGCACGCCAATCACCGCGAAGAAATCGACACCGTTTATTCCGGCGATATCGCGGCTGCCGTTGGGTTGAAGGACACTGCAACAGGGGACACCTTGTGCGATGAGAAAAACCCGGTTATACTAGAGTCAATGCAATTTCCAGATCCCGTTATTTCGGTTGCCATTGAACCGAAAACGAAGCAAGACCAAGACAAAATGGGAGTTGCGCTGGCGAAGCTTTCAGAAGAGGATCCGACATTTAAAACAAACACAGATGAAGAAACAGGCCAAACGATCATTTCCGGAATGGGCGAACTTCATCTTGACGTCATCGTTGACCGTTTGCTGCGGGAGTTCAAAGTTGAAGCTAACGTAGGCAAACCGCAAGTTGCGTATCGGGAAACGATTCGCAAAGCTGCGAAAATCGAAGGCAAATTCATTCGTCAATCCGGCGGACGCGGTCAATATGGCCATGTATGGATTGAATTTGAACCGTTGGAGCCGGGTGCAGGCTTTGAATTTGTGAACAACATTGTCGGCGGCGTTGTGCCTAGAGAGTATGTGCCTGCAGTTCAAGCAGGAATTGAAGAGGCAATGGAAAACGGCGTTCTCGCTGGTTATCCGATGGTAGACGTGAAAGCGACGCTTTACGACGGATCGTATCACGATGTTGACTCCAGTGAAATGGCGTTTAAGATTGCCGGCTCGATGGCTCTGAAAGCGACGAGAGATCACTGTGACCCAGTTCTGCTTGAGCCGATCTTCCATGTGGAAATTACAGTTCCGGAAGAATACATGGGCGATGTCATGGGCGACATCAATTCGCGCAGAGGCCGAGTGGAAGGAATGGATACGAGAGCAGGCGCACAAGTGATTCGCGCTAAGGTGCCGCTTGCGGAAATGTTTGGTTACTCCACAACATTGCGTTCCATGACGCAAGGACGCGGAGTATATTCCATGGAACTGTCCCACTACGAAGAAGTGCCTAAAAACATTGCAGAAGAGCTTATTAGCAAACACAGTGCTGAGTAATTCAATTTATATATAATAAGGAGGAAAAGAATACTATGGCTAAAGAAAAATTTGAACGCACGAAACCACACGTAAATATTGGTACGATTGGTCACGTTGACCATGGTAAAACAACAACTACCGCAGCGATCACTGCTGTATTGGCAGCAAAATACGGCGGCGGACAAGCGATGGGCTATGAGCAAATCGACAAAGCTCCGGAAGAGCGCGAGCGCGGAATCACCATTGCAACTACTCACGTTGAATACGAAACTGACAAGCGCCACTATGCTCACGTAGACTGCCCAGGTCACGCTGACTATGTTAAAAACATGATCACTGGTGCTG
>CALKAN010000298.1 GCA_937983035.1 uncultured Paenibacillaceae bacterium
CCGCGCTTGCCGCCGTCATAGGCATCAATTTGTCTATTCTTATCTTTTTTAAATATATCAATTTTATTGCAGAAAATATAAATTTCCTTTTTTCCATCCAGCTGCCATACAGTGAAATCGGCCTGCCGATCGGCATTTCATTTTACACGTTTCAAGTGATTTCTTATGCCGTTGACGTATACCGAAAGGAGACAAGAACACCGGATTCTCTGATTGCATTCCTGCTGTATGTCTCATTGTTTCCGCAGCTGATCGCGGGTCCGATTATCCGTTTCAAAGATATTAAAGACCAGTTGGAAAACCGCCGTTTTTCTTTCCCGATGTTTTCAAAAGGCGTGCAGCGGTTTGTCATCGGTTTAGGAAAAAAAGTGATTCTGGCCAATACGGCCGGGGAAACAGCAGAAATCTTTTTGAATGCAGGGGCGGCTGAACTGGCTGTTCTTGGGGCTTGGTTTGGCATTATGTTGTTTGCGCTTCAAATTTATTTTGACTTCTCCGGCTATTCTGACATGGCGATCGGGCTCGGCATGATGTTTGGCCTGACATACAAAGAAAATTTTAACTATCCGTATATTTCGCGCTCGGCGGGAGAGTTTTGGCGCCGCTGGAATATTTCGCTCGGACATTTCTTTCGAGATTATGTGTACATCCCGCTGGGCGGCAACCGCCGCTTTTATGTTCGCAATTTGATGTGCGTATGGTTTTTGACCGGATTATGGCACGGAGCGAGTTGGAATTTTATTGTCTGGGGCTTATATTTCGGCGCGCTCATCTATTTGGAGCGAATGGTGCTGTTCAGATGGTTCATCGATCGGGTGAAGTGGCTGTCTCATGTTTATTTCATTTTCGTCATTTTAATCGGCCGGGTATTTTTTATTTTACTGATTTGCAGCAAGGCATTTCTTATCTGCGAGCGATGTTCGGCTTGCTCGGCAATCCGCTGACGAATATTGAATTTGAAATTTATTTCTTTGATCAAATTTTGTTTTTTATTGTTGCCGTCATAGCTGCAACGCCGTTTGCTTCAAATCTGGTCAAGCGGATGCATGACAAATGGTTTGCCAAACAGCCGTTTATGGATCGAATATTTAAAGATGGAATCCAGCCGATCGGCAACTTGCTGCTGCTCTTGTTGTGCACGATCTTTCTCGTCGGCCAGACGTATAATCCGTTTTTCTATTTCAGATTTTAAGCAGCAAGCGCGAGGGAGTGGAGATCATTGAAGAATCGAATTCCTGTCAATGCGTGTTTATTTTTAATGACGTTAATGGCGTTGTTTTTGCTGAACAGTTTGCAGACAGAACGGCCGATTTACTCCGAAATTGAAAATCGTGCGCTGAAAACGAAACCGGTTTTTACTTGGGAACGTTTGTTTAGCGGGGCTTATTTTGTAGAATTTGAAAATTATTTTGCAGATACGTTTGTTTATCGCGAGCCTTTATCTAAGATGAGCCGATCCATTCAACAGTGGAGCGGATGGCGCGGCGAAGATCAAGTGCAGCTCATTGTGCATCATGGGGGAAATTTTGGAGATGCTCTGGCACCGGCAGTGCAGCCCGGCATTCCGCATCCTGAGGAAGCGGTTCAGCGCGGACACGCGGACGCGAAACTGTATCCTCCCGAAACGAGCGGGGCAGAGAGGATAGAAGGCTTGTCAGGGGAACAGCTGGAAGCACAACATGAACATGCATCCATGGAGCCGCCAGAAGAAGAGAACGAAGCCGTGTCAGAAGAGGATGACAATGCGCAAGAGGATGTTCCGCCTGAAGCGGAAGATTCATCCTCAGACAACCCCTGCGATAATGCAGATCACGAGCCTGATGTGCAACAAGTCGTCGGCAGAATCTTATTAATGCGCGATCGAGCGATGAATCTTTATACGTTTGATGCTGCCGCTGGAGACGCTTATGCAGCACTGGTGAATCAATTTGCCAAAAAAGCAGCGGTAGAAACGAAACATGACGTGACCGTGTACAGTTTGCTTGCGCCTACGCAAATTGAATTTATTGCACAGTCAAAATATAAAGAGTTGTCAGATTCGCAAAGCGAAACATTGGCTTATGTTCATGAACGTCTCGATGACGCGGTCATCGCGGTCGATGCTTACGGAACGTTGCAAGATCATGCGAAAGAATATTTATATTTTCGAACCGATCATCACTGGACTGCCCGCGGCGCTTATTATGCTTATCAAGCGTTTATGGAAGCATCGGATCAAACGCCGATTGCTTTGGATCAATACGAAGTGACGCATGTGGAACATTTTCTCGGATCGACTTATGCAGCTGTGCTCAGCAAAAGCTTAGAACGCCAACCCGACACAATCGAGCTGTTCCAGCCATTCATTCCGCACGAATATGAAGTTTACTATGAAGGACCTCTGAAAATGGACGTGCTGGACATGTCTCATGCGGAAAAAACAAACAAATACCGCATTTTTTTGAGCGGAGACCGCCCCTGGGGAAAAATAACAACCGAAGCGAAGACTGAGAAAAAAATCGCCGTCATTAAAGATTCTTATGCAAACGCCTTCGTTCCTTTTTTAATTCCGCATTATCGCGAAATTTATATTATTGACCCGCGTCAATATGAGCATGATATTTTTGAACTGATTGATGAAAATCAGATCGAGGAAGTGCTGTTTATGACAAATATGGGAGTGACTTCCCATCAAGGATTTACGAATCTGCTGAAGGATATGATCGAGCGGTAACTTGAAATGATCGACAATCGTTTTTTGTTGGAAAAAAGGAAACATTCGCTTCATTCTCCGCAAAGACAATATGCGCCTGTGCATTTATAATGATGGAAAAGGGGAGGGAAAGGCGGAGAATGTCCAATATTCGAACGTTTGTGCTTTTTTGTTTCCTGTTTATTTTGCTGCTTGCTGCATGCAACGATGAAAACGCTTCGTCGGAAGATAAGCTGCAACAATCTAGTGAAGATCAGACCGAACAAGATGTCAGCGAAATGAAAACGGCGGGTCATCATTCTGCCGATGACAATAAGCAAGTTTTCGATGCGGCTCTGCCCGTTCACGCGGAAGAAAAAGTTTTTCTTGAGGAAGGGCCTTCGAGCGTCATCATCTCGAATTCGGCTGTAACAGTCGAGATCAGGAAATTCAGCCCGACAGTTTCTTCCATCATGTTGAACAGCGGAAAATATGAAAATGTCAATTTATTGAAAGGCGGAAGAGGATATTACTTTTTAAATTATGGACTGGACGGCAACAAGAAAACATGGGAAGGCTCGGGAATGAATTATCAACTGATTTCGAAAACGGCAGATCGAGTCGAAATATCGCTGTCTGTCAGTCATCCTCAATTGCTGCCTTTTGAACTGGATTATCGATTTGTCATGGAGGCGGATACGCCGGGATTTTATGTTTACAGCGTTTTTAAATATTCGGAACATATGCCGGACGGATTGGAAATTGAGCAGTCCAGGTATTCATTCCGGCTCGATCCTCATATTTTCACTGATTTTGGCATCGAAGACCGCGCAAAAGGGGATCGCCTCGGCAAGTTCCCTTCACCGCAGGAAGTTAGAAGAGGGGAAACGTTAATGGATGCGACTTACCGTTTGCCGAATGGAGACATCTACACGAAATACCAACATTCTGTATTTATGGGAGACAACAACATCAACGGCGTGTTTGGCGAAGACATCGGATTTGTGATCATACGCCCAAGCACGGAATATTTGGTGGGCGGCCCGGCGAAACATGAATATTTAGTAGAAATGACTGACAGCACTCCGATGGTTCACTGGTATGAGCAAGTGAGACATTATGGAACGCCGAGCATTTTCCCGGAAAAAGGATGGGAGAAAGTGTACGGTCCATTTTTCGTTTACATTACGGAAGGAAGCACTTTGGAAGAAATGTGGGCGGACGCAAAACAAAAGGCAGAAGAGGAAAAAGCAGCATGGCCGTATGACTGGGTTCAAGCGCCTGCATATGACGCACAAAATCGAAGCACGGTGAGCGGACAGCTTCAAATAACGGACGGCACTTCTCCGAAAGGGGCCTGGTTGATCCTCGGCCAGCCGGATCTAAATTTTTATGAACAAAACCTCGATTATTTATATTTTGCTCAGGCAGATGAAGAAGGGCGCTTTGTCATACCGGGCGTTCGTGCAGGCGAGTACACGATGCATGCTTATGCCAACGGCGTGTTTGGCGAATACAAAAAAGACGGGATCATCGTTTCTGCAAAACAACAGCACGACTTGGGCACATTGGAATGGACGCCGGACAAACACGGCGAACTCGCATGGCAAATCGGCATGCCGGATCGCACGCCGCGTGAGTTTAAACATGGGGATCATTTGCATCAGTGGGGGCTGTGGCTGCAATATCCGATTGATTTTCCCGATGATGTTCATTTTGTGATCGGTGAAAGCAAAGAACATGCCGATTGGAACTATGCTCATCCGATGACCAAAACTCCAGGTCATGCCGACCAACTGCTCGTGCCCGAAAACCGCAGTCCGGCCGTTTGGAACATTTATTTTGATCGAGACGAAGAAGTGGAAGGGACTGCCGTGCTTACGATTGCAATCGCCGGTTCCAGCAACGGATCGCTGAGCATCGAGTTAAACGGCACAAACATTGCAGCGTATGACAAAGTCACTCCGATCGGAAACGATGCTTCGTTGTACCGCGCTGGTGAAGCAGGTTATTATCATGAACTTGTCATTTCTTTCGACGCATCATTGCTTAAGCGAGGGGAAAATGTTCTGTCCTTGAAACCTCTGTCTTCCGGCGGAAGCACAGATGGGATCTTGTATGATGCCTTGAAGCTTGAAGTGGATGCCCGCCAAGACGAGGCAAACCAATGATGAGCGCGGCAAAACTGACGATCAAGCTTAAAGCAAAAAGTTTGCTCTAAACGAGCAAACTTTTTTTACATGTTCATGGTGTTAAAAAGGAAACTTTTGTCACAGCTTAAACGTCTACTAAATTGAAGGAAGTATTTATTTTATGAACGGAGGCATGCAAAGTCGCATGAAAAATAAATTATTCACTTTTGGCCTGATTGCAGCAGTTGCGGGGCTGTTATTCATATTAGCGATACAATCCGAATCCCCTTCTGATTTAACAAATAAGGACTCGGGTGACTCAGCGAAAGCAAATCAAAACAATGAGCATGATGCTGACCAAATAAATAATCAGATGGATCCAACGACTGCTGGGACGGATGATGAGAAGGGAAATAAGGCAGTTGTGACGGATACGGTCTTATTTGATTTGATCGCAGCAGAAGGCGTGCGTTCCATCCACATTTTAGAAAAAGGTGATGGAAACCGCACATTTATACGCGAATATGAGCCGGATGAACCGTTATTTTACAACGATCCCAATGCAAAAATCATATTCAATCTCGATCTGCCCAAGGATATGCTTCTCACTCCGATGGCACTGCAAAACTTCTATCGAAACATACATCTTGTTTGGGAGAGTGAAGGTATAGAGGATTACAGACGTCCAGACATGGACGGAATCGGCGAACAAAGCTTCAATCGGTTTGACATTATGTTACATGATCAGCCGTTAACCAATTTAGAGATTCGATTCCAAACGGATGATCGACAAAAGAGTAAGAGCTTCAAACTAAACTATGTCGAGCCGTTTACTTTTGATATTCAGAGTTGGGATCCAGCGGTGTCGGAAGTAAGCTTGAAAGTGGTGGAGCATGATGCGTCGTATTACACCCATCATGTTTTGCTCGATCAACCTTATGAATTAAAGATCTCGTTCTCGACCGATGTCGATCGCACATCAGTCGAACTTAAACTGGCGGAAAGTTTCATCCATGATGAGGATTGGTCAATCGATTGGATCAATGACAACACGCTTAAATTAACGATAAGTTTCACGCAGCGCGAAGTGTCGACCACTCTTCATATGGATGGGATTCGCAGCCAAGCCGGCTATGAGCTGAAAACAGATAAAATGTTAGTCGTGCGTGCCGATCATCCGCAACAGGTGCAGCATGTTCGGGTGGGCAGCGGGGAAAAAACAGTGCTTTTTTCCAATGTAACGCATTACTCTGGTTTCCATGTTTCGTCTGACGGCAAATGGTTTCTAGGTTACCGTTATCCGGAAGGAGATTATGCTCCGTCTCCGCAGCATTGGGTGCTATTTAATAGAGAGGGAGAGATCTTGGATGAATTTAAAATGATGGAACTTTTTCTGCCTAGTTGGCTGCCGGATGAAGATACATTCGTTTATTATTCAGATGGGATGTTGATGAAATATGATGTTCATTTAGCGAAAAGTGAAACGCTCTGGCGCTTTAAACAAGTTGATCAACCTTTCATGAAACCAGATGGTCTCGCAGTTGATCCAAATACAGGACGCATCGCGGTCAGCTTTCCAATCCATTATGAAGAGTCGTTCTATGAAGCAGATTTATACTTGTTCGACGATGCACAGGATCAGCAGCCTCGCGTTGTTGAGCGGTACAAAAAGGATCTATGCGTTCACGTTTGCCTATCTCATTTAGCCTTCGCTGGCAGTGATAATCTCGTTTATCGTGCCGTTGAACCATCGGAAGTACAAGTTCATTTCGATTGGAAAATTCATGTCTTAAAATGGGGAGATCTAAAGAATGCCAGTGTAGCTGATGATATGGACATTGAAATGTATGTGCTGGAAGACAGTATACTGTTGCACAACAGATCTGAAGACGAAGACCAGTGGCATCAGTATCATTTGGAAACCGAGACCCTGGTTCCGCTGGCATGGGATTTTGACGCACCATACCGGATTGTCCGACTAGAAACCGGTTCGTTATTATTTTACATCTACGGAGATGGTTGGTATGTAGTAAGTTTGAATGAAGAGGGGGTTGTACCTGCAACAGATATGGATGGTTTGCTTCCCGAAAAGTTTTCGTGGCTAGAAACTTTTGGCCAAGAGCTTTATTTTAGTGAACGTGAATAATTGAGTTCAGCGAAAAAATGAGATGGGGGTTTAGGACTTTGAGTAAGCGCCCCATAAGCTCTTCACTAGCAACTTTTGGAAGGGATGCAGCGTCTACTAATTATAAGTAGTATTATTTACCGAACGGAGGCAAGCAAAATCGTATGAAAAATAAAATGTTAACTCTCGGGTTAATCGCGGCTGTCGCAGGGCTGTTATTTATGTTAGCGATACAATCCGAAGTTACCTCGAATACTGGGGCGAATGAAGAGAAGGAACTTCAAACGGATGTGGCGGACACGGTATTATTTGATTGGATTGAAGCGGGAGGGATTCATTCTATTTCTA
>CALKAN010000299.1 GCA_937983035.1 uncultured Paenibacillaceae bacterium
AAAGCAAGCTCAGCGGCATCGGTGAGACAGAAATGCATGACATCGTTTGGTATCGGAAAAAAGTCCGTATTCCGAACGAATATGCCGGGAAGCGAATCATGTTGCATTTTGGCGCCGTCGATTATTTAGCATGGGTGTGGGTGAATGGGCAGCTGGTGAAATATCATGAAGGGGGACATACGCCGTTTTCCGCAGACATCACGGAAGCGCTTTGCGATGGCGAGAATGCGATCACGGTGAAAGCGCAAGATTTCACGCGGGATGTGACGCTGCCGAGAGGAAAACAGTTTTGGGAGGAAAAGCCGCGCGGCATATGGTATACGCCGACGACAGGCATCTGGCAAAGCGTATGGTTGGAAGCGGTATCTGACATTTATTTGGAAAAAGTGAAGTTCACCCCGGATATTGATAATAATCAAATTCAAGTTCGTGCTTTTATCGACCGATGGCATCCTGGCAAAGACTTGAGATTAAAGACGCGCATTACGTTTCAAGGTGAAGAGGTGCTCGAAGATCTCGTGCAAATTAAGTCGCCCGAGGAAACGCGAGAATATAAGCTGCATGATTTTAACGATCACGGGATGGGGCGATGGTGGTCACCCGAGCGGCCGAACTTGTATGATGTTACATTTTCGTTGATTGCAGACGGCCAAGAGATCGATCATGTGAAAAGTTATTTCGGCATGCGCAAAATATCGGTGGAAGATGGCGTCGTTTGCTTAAACAATCGTCCGTATAAGATGAAAATGGTGCTCGATCAAGGATATTTTCCAGACGGGCTGTTGACGCCGCCGAGCGATGATGCAATAAGAAAAGACGTCGAACTGACGAAAGCGATGGGTTTTAACGGGGCGCGAAAACATCAGAAAGTGGAGGATCCGAGGTACTTATATTGGTGCGATAAGCTGGGACTGCTCGTATGGGGAGAGATGGCCAATGCCGGTCAATATTCGGAGACGTATGTGCGGCGCATGATGAGCGAATGGCAGGAAGTGATTGAAAGGGATTACAACCATCCGAGCATCGTCGCATGGGTGCCGATTAACGAAAGCTGGGGCGTGCCGAATGTTCTTGTTGACCGTCAGCAGCAGCAACATACATTGGCACTGTACCATTTGACCAAATCGCTGGATCCGACCAGACTTGTGATCTCCAATGACGGCTGGGAGCATACGAAATCCGATCTCATCACGATTCATGACTATGAATGGCGCGAGGAAGTGCTGGCCCGCAGATATGCCGACAGACAGACGGCCATACAGTCCAAGCCGGCGAGAAGATGGATTATTGTGCCCGGATTTCAAGAAGAGGGCGAGCCAGTGCTCGTGACGGAGTTCGGCGGCATTTCGTTTCGGCGCAGCGAGTGGGAAGGATGGGGCTATTCATCGGCCAGCGATGAAAAAGAATACATCGATCGATTAAATGCGGTATTTCATCCTTTGCATCAATCTGAAGTCATTCATGGGTACTGCTATACGCAGCTGACGGATGTGGAACAAGAAATCAACGGACTCTTGACATACGACCGAAAGCCAAAAGTTCCGCTGGAACTCATTAAACGAATTAATCAAGGGCAGCGTCCAAGTTATGAAAATAACAATGCTGGACAGCAGCACCACGCTTTGCGGAAATGAAAAAAACAATTGACAGCTAGAAAAAAATGGATTACGATAAAGGCACTAGTATACAAGAATACACAAGGGCAGGCAATCATCTCTTGATATTAGTGCCGACTTTTTTTCGCTGATCTTGTATGCAAGTATATAAGATGCTTGTTAGAGACTGTTGGTGAACGGCAACTCCGCCGCTGTCAATCGTCTCTGCGGCAATCGTTAGCATTTCTATCCACAGATTCGAGCTTGACGATGAGCAAACAGAACAATACAGCATGGAGGATATGAGAAGATGGAGTTTGTTCCGATTGAGCAAAACCGGCAAACGCTCGGTGAGAAAGCATACAGTTCCATTCGAAATGCAATTATTACGCTGCGGCTGAAGCCGGGGCAGATGGTTTATGAATCGAAGCTGGCGCAATCGCTTGGGGTAAGCCGCACGCCGATTCGTGAGGCGTTCCGCACTTTGCTGACTGAAGAATTGATTGAAATTTTGCCTCAGCGCGGGGCACGCATCGCTTACATTTCAGAAAAGAAAGTTCAGGAAACGTCTTTTGTCAGAGAATGCTTGGAGTTAAGCGCTTTCGAAGAAATTGCGAAGAAATGGGATGCGCGAGGTTCCGCGGAGGCGGAACAGGAATTGCTTCGGCTGCTCGATGAACAGAAGCATGCAGCATCGAATGGGGATGCGGAGCGTTTTCTGCAGCTGGATGAAGCTTTCCACCATAAAATGTTGGAACAGCTGGATAATGATACGCTGCTGGATGTTGTGTTTCATATGCGCGGCCACTTGAATCGGATGCGTTATTTGGCGCTGGAGCAGTTGAAAGACATGGACCGGCTCATTGTGGAGCATGAAGCGATCTTGCAAGCAGTTACTGCGAACCAAGCTGCAGAAACCGT
>CALKAN010000300.1 GCA_937983035.1 uncultured Paenibacillaceae bacterium
TTGACACGATCGTTCGATTCGTCGATGCGAGCCCTTCGCCGGATGAATTGGATGAACATCCGACCAAGGTCATGCCGGCGATTCGAGACGAGGATGACGAGCAAACCCGGTTAATGCCGGCCATTGGATCTTCCGCCAAGCTGACTTCCGCTGAGTCAAGCCTGCCGGACGAAGAAGAAAATGTTAAATTAGAAGAGGACAAGCCCGGCTTGAGTCCGCTTAAGAAATTGTTCATCAAAGCAGCCATCTGGCTCGTGCTTATTTTTGCCTTCGGCGCCGGGACATGGTACGGCGTTCAATCGTTAAAAGCGATATTTGTCGTGCCGGAAGTGGAAGTGCCTAACGTCGTCGGGTATCCGATCGATGAAGCTGTGCAAATGCTTGCCGCTGTCGATTTGATTCCGGACATCACTTATGAATTCAGTGATGAAGTGGAAAAAGACCATGTAATTCGACAAGATTCGGATCCGACTTTAAAAGCGAACTCTTCCGTTTCGCTTTATGTTTCAAACGGGATCCTGCTTGAGAAGATGCCGGAAGCCGTCGGCTTAGAACTGGAGCCGTTCATTGAAGAACTGGAGCAGCTTGGCGTTGACCGCGATCGCATCAAAATTACCGAAGACTATTCGGAAGATTATGAAGCAGGCGTCATCTTGGAACAATTGCCGGAAGCCGGGGAGGAGTTCGATCCCCGCATGCAAATTATTTCCCTTGTTGTCAGCCAAGGGCCGGAGTTAATCGAAATGCCGGACATTATTAATAAGAGTCAAAGCGTGGCCAATTCCATGTTATTAAGCGCAGGCCTGGAACCAATCGTCCAAGAAGAGCACAGCTTTACCGTGCCGAGCGGCATTGTCACTCGACTGCTTACGGCTCAGCCCGGCGAAATGGTGAAAATAGGAAGTGAAATCATATATTTTGTCAGCGCCGGCTTTCCAGACGATGCACTGGAGCCGACTTACATGCTTGAAGTGTCGCCGGAAGAAGAAGGGGAGCCGTCGACGGTGCGGATAGAAGTGTACGATGCAAGAGGATTTCATGTGTGGGGAAGCGTCACGATCGATAAGACAGAAGTCATTCCGGTTCGCGTGATCGTTTCGGAAAATCATAATGCCAATATTGAATACTATGTGAATGATAAGCACAAAGATCGAATTACGGTAACTTATAAAAATGCCGTCGATCAAGATGCCCCCAAGCCTCATCCTTTGAATGCGGACGATTATTTAAATCCTGCCTCAGCTGCCGCTGATCTTTCCGCAGCAGCGAATGAATCTTCATCAGCAAATGCAGAGGCTGCGGCGGGATCCGCATCTGATGAAGCAGAAGAGCCCAGGAGGGAAAATCATGATTGAAGGCCGGATCATCAAGGCAATCAGCGGTTATTATTATGTTCAGCTTCACGGAGTCGATGAAGAGCGAATCGTAAGGTGCCGTGCGCGGGGAGTGTTTAAAGTTAGAAATATTACTCCTTTGGCGGGGGATCTCGTGCGCATAGAGACGATTGATCAAAAAGAAGGCACGATCATGGAAGTGCTGCCGCGGCATTCGGAGCTGGTGCGTCCGCCGATTGCCAACGTAGATCAAGCCGTTCTCGTCTTCGCTTTAAAGATGCCTGACTTAAGTTACAGTCTGTTGGATCGATTGCTTGTTCATGCAGAATATGCCGGCATTCAGTCTGTCATTTGCATGACGAAAGCAGATTTGGCCGAGGATGCATCGGATATTGACACGATCCGGGATGTATACGGCGGGATGGGATATCCCGTGCTGCTGACAAGCGCTGCAACAGGTCAAGGGATCGATGATCTTTCGGAAGCATTGACCGGCAAAGTGAGTGTTCTTGCTGGACAGTCCGGTGCAGGCAAATCGACGCTGATTAATCAGTTGATCCCCGGCCTCCAATTAAAAACCGGCGAAGTCAGCACTAAATTAGGAAGGGGAAGGCATACGACCCGGCATGTGGAACTCATTCCATATCAATCGGGCGCGGTTGCCGATACGCCGGGATTCAGCCAGTTGGATTTTCCGGATATGGAACCAGAGCAGTTGTCGAGCTGTTTTAGAGACATAAGCAAATACAGCTCTTCTTGCAAATTCAGAGGATGTTTGCATATGTCGGAACCGGATTGCGCGGTGAATGAGGCCGTTTCTGCCGGAGACATATCTGCTGTCCGCTATGAAAATTACAAAGCATTTTTGCAGGAAATCAGAGAAAAGAATCGGAGGTATTAGAGATGTCACTCATGATTGCGCCTTCGATCTTGTCGGCCGATTTCGCCAAACTGGCTGATGAGATCAAAGAAGCAGAACAAGGCGGAGCGGATTGGATACACGTTGATGTGATGGACGGCCATTTCGTGCCGAATATTACGATCGGTCCATTAATCGTTGAGGCTGTCCGTCCGCATACGAAGCTTCCGCTGGACGTACATTTAATGATCGAAAATCCGGATCGATACATCGGAGCGTTTGCTGAAGCCGGCGCCGACTATATATCGGTTCAGGCTGAAGCGTGCACGCATTTGCACCGAACTCTGCAAACGATCAAAGCGGCAGGCAAGAAAGCCGGCGTCGCGCTCAATCCGGCAAGCCCTTTGCAGTGGATTGAGCACGTATTGGATGAAGTCGATTATGTATTAATTATGACGGTGAATCCGGGTTTTGGCGGACAAGATTTTATTCCATCCATGCTGCCGAAGCTGCGCAATTTAAAGCAATTGCTGCAGGAACGAGGTTTGTCGCATGTGGACATTCAAGTTGACGGCGGCATTAATGCAAAGACGGCTCCTTTAGTGACAGAGGCGGGAGCGAATGTGCTTGTAGCAGGCAGCGCGGTCTTTCAAACCGCGGATCGAGCAGCTGCGATCCAGCAGCTGAGAGAAGCGGCAAAGTAAAAATAAACCAACATCAAGCTGCGGAGCGCGGCGGTCGGAGACCGCATTGGCCGCAGCTTGATTTTTTTCCCTCCTGCATAATTCATCACTCCGGGCATATACATATGATAAATTGAATGAAAATAGAGGATTAACGGTACTTTTTCGTCCCTGTGTGAATATAATGCGGTAAGAGTCACTTACCTAGGGAGGGGTAAAGATGAAGTTTTATACGATCAAGCTTCCTAAATTTTTAGGGGGTTTTGTCAAAATGATCCTAAATACGTTTCAAAAAAATTAACGCAAAACCTTAGGGTAAGTTCATCCGAAACTCGTCCTTGTTATGATGCGTTCTATTAAAAAAAGCACCCGAATGCAGGTGCTTTTTGTTTATGCGGCGCGTAATCATTATGCGCGGGTAACTTTTCCAGATTTCAAAGCTCTTGTGCTTACGTATACTCTTTTTGGTTTTCCGTCAACCAAAATCCGAACTCTCTGCAGATTGACTCCCCACGTCCGTCTCGTCTTGTTGTGCGCGTGAGATACGTTATTGCCTCGATGAGGTTTTTTGCCGGTAATATAACATTTGCGAGCCATATTGCACACCTCCTTCGCCACGATCAGAATACGTCGAAAACACTCTTACCATTTTAGCACAGCTGCCGATTAATAGTCAATGAGAGAATTTGCGCCGGCAGACATTCACAACAAGCATCGAATATAGTAAAATGTTACGTGTTTACAATAGGAAGGAGAATTCGATTGAGTAAGCGCTTAATTTTCGGGGATGATTTGAAAAATATGATCGCATCTGCAGAATTGTTGCTGCGGATGAATGTGGACAAAGTAAATGATTTGAATGTTTTCCCTGTGCCCGACGGGGATACAGGTTCGAATATGCATCGGACTCTCGCCGCAGGGCTGGAAGGGCTTCAATCCGTGTCCGATCTGACCATTGGCGAGACAGCCGGCTCTTTTGCAAACGGACTTCTGCTCGGAGCAAGAGGCAATTCCGGAGTCATTTTGTCTCAGCTGTTTCGAGGTTTTGCTGAATATTTGGACAAGCATGCGAGCATTGACGGCAGGCAATTGGCGGAAGCGTTGCAAGCGGGCGTGAACGCAGCATATGACGCTGTCGTAAATCCAATTGAAGGCACGATTTTGACCGTTGCTAGAGAGGCGGCCAAGCAAGCTTTAAAAGCGGCCAAGAAGAATGACGACGCAGCCAGCGTGATGATCGCTGCCCGCGACAAAGCGCAAGAAACGCTGGCGAAAACACCGCAGATGCTGGAAGTGCTGCGTGAAGTCGGCGTGGTTGATTCCGGCGGTCAAGGATTAGTGATTATCTATGAAGGTTTTGTGCGCAGTTTGACCGGTGAGCAGATCGATGAAGATGACGTGCTGGAAATGGTTCAAGCAGACATGGGAAAGACCGTTGAAAAAGTACAAGCCCAAATCGAGACGGAGTCGATTGAACATTTTTATGACATGGAATTTTTCATCGAACCGGCGCAGCCTGGAAAGGTGGAGGCGTCAGTTAAATCGCTGCGCAAAGGATTGAAAAAATTAGGAGATTCGATCTTGGTCGTGCCGAACAATCAGTCGATTAAAGTGCATGTGCACTCCAAAGCCCCGGGCGAA
>CALKAN010000301.1 GCA_937983035.1 uncultured Paenibacillaceae bacterium
GTTTAATGTCTCTTGCAATCGTTGCGCCGTAGGTGATGCCGTATGGTCCGGCCAAGGATCGAATGATGGTTGAATCTCCCGATCCGCTGTGAATGTCAATAATATAAGAGCCCAAAGCGATCGTGTCATCCGGAATGACCCCGTTCACAGCCGCTTCTTCCCGAATATACTGCTTCCCGATAAAGCGGCGGGTTTCGCGAATGCCCAAGAAAGGCGCAATCGAAGACAAGTAAATATTTTCAAACCCTGGCACATGTTCTTTCAACATGTTGATGAGCGGCAGCACTTGCAAATGAGATTCGACCTCGCCTCTGCTGAGTTCCTCCACTTTCGTGCCGTCAAAATTCAAAATGCGTATGCAGTTCAATGCGATGTACCCTTCCCGCGGCAAATTAATATAGATGATCGTATCGCGGCTAATCGGGCACTTCCCTTCTTCTCTCAGCTTGGAGATCATATTTCTCAATCCGACAAATACGTGATTCTCGCTTGCCCGCAGAAACTCAGCGGTGTAGCCCGGTCGAATTTTCATCGATTTGCCGTGCTTTAATTCTTCCGGATTCTCTTCCAAGAAATCCATGAACCGCTCCAAGTCAAATCCGCCGACAGTAAACATGAGCGTAGGCGGCTGCGTCTCGCCATTTGCAAACTGACCTTTCTCGTATTCGGCTCCTGCCATATAAGCGACATCGCCGTCTCCAGTCGCATCGATAAACACATCAGCAAAAATTTCCAATTCCCGGCCTTTTCCTTTAATGATGACCGATTTCAATTCATTGTCTTCCACATTGACGCCGATCACTTCACTATGCAGCAAAGGCTTTACTCCGTATTGCTGGATCTTTTCAAAAATGACGATTTTCATAAGATGAGGATCGATGACCGTCGTGGAGTTATGCAAAGGACACTCGCGATGACCAAACGAACCGCCTAATTCGATCAAACGGTCCACGATCTCTTGAGCCAAACCTTTGGTAACCTGGCGCCCTTGAGCATCCAAAAAAGCAAGCAAAGGCAAGCCGATCGTCATGTTTCCGCCTAAAAAGCCTTGACGATCCACAATGATTGTGTCCGCGCCTTCTCGTGCTGCCGACAGAGCTGCGCCGATCCCTCCAGGTCCGCCTCCAAGAACAAGCACTTGTGTTTTGATGACTTCTCTCGCATTCCGTTTCTCCATACTTATCCCTGCTTTCTCTTTTTTTTAAAATCGATGTGTTCTTCGCGTTTCATCCACGCGTTCATCGAAACACCTCATGAACCATCGCCTTGCGCTTACCGCCGCTTCTCGGGTTCAATGGCCAAATTAATTTCTTGATCCAGTTCTCTCAGCACCGTATTTACATCCGCGCCGCTTTTCAGAAACTCGTTAAACTTGCTTCTAACCATCGGCTCGGCGATTTCACGGTACAAGTAAATCGGATATTTGACAGGCGTTCCTTTCAAAATGCCCGGCAAGTTTTTGTCAGCTAAGTAAGGATCTCCTTGACCGAACGCTTGACGAATTTCTTCGTTTTTAAGCGGAGACACGCGGCCTGCTCTAGAAATTTCCATTTGCACTTCATCTGATGTGACCGTTTCGATGACCAGCAGCACTTGATCCATGTGTTTCGTCGTTTGCACTGCGCCGATCATGTACACGGTGGAGTTTCCGTAAATGTTCGGATTTTCCGGATAGAATGGATGCTGTGCTACATCCCAATTGAGCCCGTTGTCTTGAGCTTCTTTTAACCGTGAGAAAATATTCGTTTCATTCAACATCGCGATCGTTCCGTTCACAAAGCCGTTGACGCGATTTTGATCGGAAGTGCCGGGTTCATTTCCGGGAATCGAATAAATTTGCTTCCCTAATTCAAACACTCTTCTCCAGCCGTCGCCTTCCGACATGATCGCCATCTCGGTATCGTGGCTCACATATTTCAGTCCAAGCGGCTGCCCCAAGCGAACAATGCTGCCAATATCCCAGCCGCGATATTGCACGCCGTCCACAACACGCGTCAACTCTTTAGCCAGTTCCAGCGTTTCTTCCATCGTCATTCCGTCTCTTGGATAAGCAACGCCAAAGTTATCAAAGATATCTTTGTTGTAATACAATGCGTGGAAACCGGTTTCGATCGGAAGTCCATACAACTCGCCTTCCGGAACTGCAGCGTATTTAATATCATCGATATAATTTTGCTGGAATCTGTTTACATCGATGCCAAACTCTTCAAAGATCTCCTCCATATCGAGCACCAGACCGCGGTCTCTAAGGCCCGGCATCCGTCCGTTGAATGAAATGTACAAATCAGGAATCTCGCCTGCAGCGATGAGCTCATCGTATTTTTCATACGTGTTCACTCTCGAGTATTCGAGCGTAATATGCGGGTACTTCTCATATACAGGTTCGATGTACAATTTTTCAAACTCTTCATTGACCGGCAAATGCACTGCGAATTTCAGCGTAACCGGCGTCGTGTCAATTTCTCTTTCTTTCGGCTCGTTTGCTTCTGGAGCAGCAGCAACATCACCTGTCTGCTCTTGGCTGCTCGAATTCGCTGTTTCACCTTGACTGCCGCCGTCACCTCCACAGCCGGCCGCAAACAATACAAAGGCAATCATCACGATGGATAACCAAAATCTCATTTTTTTCACCCTTTCATTCATATATAACAGGAAAACGCTTTAATGATTCATATCGTTCGAGTTAGAAAATGCCTTCCTGCACCCCCTCTTTGTCTCCCCTTTATCGCTGAACTGCATTCTATTTCATCTTACAAACGCAGAGAACAATTGACCATACAGTTTTGATTCATGTAGAATATACTATATTTCACTTGAGGAGGAAATGGACTGATGCCGCGCACAACCTTATGGGAGCAAACGCTGACGATGGTTTATCATGCCTATTTCGAGCGAAAAGAACACTTTGAATTGAATTCGGATACGTATCCGACATGGGTGTTGTTTGCGCTTGAATCAGGAAAATTTCGATATCAGATCGGGAAAGAATGCGGGGAAGCGAATGCGGGGGATTTAATTTATTGCCCGCCGGGGTACACCTTTCACCGAGAAATGGTCATGCCGTTAGAGCTGCATTATATCGGTTTTCATTTTGAGGGGGAGCCCGAAACCAACATCGAGTCTTTGCTTCCGTCTTTCAAGGCATACGCCATTGACAGCAAGCGCCTCGCTTCAGATTTTTCCTATTTGCGCAAATTGCACATTGCGGTGCATCCGCGAAGCGAGCGGCGCAAACAATTGATCCTCAACGATATATGGCAGCTTTCTTGCGAAGTTTGGGATGAAACGCACCAATTGGATGAACTGGAGCTTGTCGGGCATTCAGAGGACACGCTCATGAACAAGGCAGCGGATTGGCTGCACAGGCATGCCTATACCCCTTTTGCCATGAGCGAGCTCTCTGACATGCTCGAACTGAGCCGCGTACAATTTTCCCGCCGTTTTCGCAGAGCGTTTCGCACGACCCCGACGGACTACGTCCGCAACCTGCGCATACGCAAAGCTGCGGAAC
>CALKAN010000302.1 GCA_937983035.1 uncultured Paenibacillaceae bacterium
CGATTGGCGTGCGCACCAATTTCAGCGAAATTTCTGGATATTTGTTTTGCACAAGTTCAATGATTAAATTTCCGATGTTTTCATCGGATGCAATCGCCGTGTTTTGGTCTTTAATGATAATTTCCACAGGTTCTCCGGCGTAGCTGTCATTAGGTTCGGTTTCAGGAGCAGGTTGTTGTTCAGGCTGCACTGACGATGAGCCGCCGGGTTGTTCAGTCGATTCAGACGTGCTCCCGCAAGCGGCAAGAATCAGGATAAGTCCAATGGCAACAAGTCGAAACGCCCATTTTAAATTCATTTTCAATGTGCTAGACTCCCTTCATATGTCTTGTCATTTTTCAAGCGACGCATACCGAGCTTTTTATACAAATGACCGAATTGTTGGTGCAATATTTTGCTCAGGTGCCCCATCATCATATGCGTGATGAAGAAATCGAAAAAACGACGAAAGAACATCTGGAGATTGTTGCGCATTTAAGAAAACGCGACAGCAGCGAGGCAAAAAGGGTTCTGAGCAATCATCTTGATTTTTCAAGAAAATACGTCAGCCTCAAGTCTCACATCATTTAAAAAAAGGAGCAAGCATGACTCATGCAGAACGATACGAAGTATTTGTTTTTAGATCAAGGAATTGTTCACGCGCATTTTTGCGAAAATGTGCAAAAAAAGCTGAATCCGGTGCAAAAGGATACGGCTCATAATCCGCTGTTCAGCGAAGAGTTTTTTGCCGATCCGCCGAAACGGTGGGAAGTCAGGTATGACAACTCGTATCCGAATGTGTTTTATGATGAGTTTGCAGGCATTTACCGTTGTTATTACACGTTGTTTTTGAAAGATGACGAATCTGCGTCGGTGCCGCTGGAGGAAAGGCCGCATAAGCAGTACAAGCCCCGGTCAAGCCGGATCACAGGATTTTGTTACGCTTATTCGGAAGACGGCGTCAATTGGGTGAAGCCGAACTTAGGCCTCGTGGAATTTGAAGGCAGCAAGGACAACAACATCATTATGCGGAACGCGCACGGCTCATGCGTGTTTTTAGACCGGGAGGAGACGGATCCGGCGAAACGGTACAAGCTGCTTACGAAAATCGAATTTTCGAATCAGAATCATTTCATGGCGGTCGCTTATTCCGCGGACGGGATTCATTTCAGCGATCCGATTCCGTGGCCGAAGTACAATCCGCAAGCGGATACGTACAACTATTTCTTCCGCGATCCGGTCAGCAAGAAGTTCGTGCTCATTACGCGCATTTGGAAGCACAATTTGCGCATCGCGGCCAAATCGGAAAGCGAAGATTTTATCCATTGGAGCGAGCCGGTGGAAATTTTGCGCGGACAAGGACCGGAATCTCAAGTGTATTCGATGCCGATTTTCCGTTATGAAAACATTTATCTGGGGCTTCCTTCAATGTACAAGGAAGGGGACCGTTTAGATCCGGATTTCGATACGGTTGACTTGAAACTGGCTTTTTCTACAGACATGAACAATTGGGAGTTTGTCGCTCCTTCAGAAAATTTCATCGAGCGGGGACCGGGCAAATATCCGGACGGCGCTTTCGATTGCGGCTGCATTTTCGCCAGCGTGCCGATTGAGAAAGACGGAAAGCTGTATTTTTATTACATGGGCGGCAACGGCCAGCATACGAACTACCGGGAAACGTCGTTTGCCCGCGGGTTCATTGAGAAGGACAAGTTCGCCTATTATGCCCAGAAGCGGCCGGAACGGGAATCGGTTTTGCTGACGACGGCGTTTAACTTTTACGGCGACCGTTTGGAACTGCTTGCCGATGTGGAGGAAGGCGGCGTCATTCGTTACGAAATCGTCAGCCGCGCCACACTGGAACCGGTGGAAGGTTTCAGCAAGGACGATTGCACGCCGATCACGTTCTCCGGCTGGAACGCGCTGCAGTTTAATGGGAAAAATATTTCAGATGTGGGCAACAACGCCTATTTCCTCCGTTTTACTTTTGAAAAAGCGAAGCTGTACGCATTGAACGGTACGCTCTATTTGTTGAAGAACAAGTATTGATGGTCTGCCTGCAGGTCGGCTGGGAGTTCGTTTGGAGCGCCAGCCGACCCGCTGCTTACTGCTTCAGCTGTTGCTTGCTGCTTCAGCCGTTTCTTGCTGCTTCAGCCGCTGCTTGCTCGCCCCAGCCATTGTTTGCTGAATCTCAGTAACTTCCTTCTGGCTCCAAAGCGTTCCCTGTAATGGGTGGTCAGAAGTTAATGTGGCTGAGGGTTGAGAGCAGGCTGTCTGCTGGTTGTCAGCGCAAGCAGTCGGATCCGTTGCATGCTCCGCATGAAGGCAGTCGGAAGATTTTGCAGGCTCGTCGGTTGAGAGCGGTTGGCTTGTCTTGGAACACTAATTGAAGTTTAAGGAATGCAGATCAATTTAAACAGCTGTTTTGATGAGATTTTGATGGGGATTTGATGTTTGCGTTAGCATAGTTTGGCGATTGTGTTGACTGATGCGAACGATGTTGTGTTTGGACGGCGTTTGCGAATGATTTCGCGTTTGAAGTTTTGTGCAAAAGGATTTTACATTTGAAGTTTTGTGCAAAACTTTTGAACTCAACTTCGATTTATAGGTGATTTTTCTGCATTTGTACGCATTTTTGAATTTGGTTTCATAAAATTTAGCTGTCGGTTTCAAAAGATATGAAGTCAGGTTCAAAAATTGAGAGAATGACCGACAAAACCCTGAAATTTTTGAACTTCGCTTCAAAATCTTTGAAGAAAAGTTCAAACGAATGATATTTTGACCAATGCTATTAGCTAACAACGACGGTGAAACTTTATTTTTCAATTGGTGCTGATCCAAAACGGTTGTATGGAAATGGAAAATTGTATAGACTTTATGAAGCAGAATAAAAATGATTATGCATCAATTGTTCAAGTAAAATGTGCATGCAAAAACATGCGTGCAAAAAATGTACATGCAATAACGGCAAGCGCAGAAATGTACATGCAATTATGGCAAGCGCAAAAAATGTATGTGCAATAACGGCATGTGCAAAAAAGTTCAAGCACAACGTTCATAAGCAACGGTATATGGGATGAATCTGCGGCACGATTGTGGTTGCAAACGAACGGAAATTGAAACAATGGTTTATTCGTCTGCAGCAATAATAAGATTGCAATTGTAAACGAACCGAAGCTGAGACACAGCAACAAATTGCAATGGCGCAAACAGCAGATGATTCGTTGCTTTGAATGCAATGTTCAGCGAAGTTCAGCGAAAAAAATGGATAAGCATGGGTTGGAGGAAAGCATGAGTATGCGCGAAAAAGTGAAAATGATGGAACGCGGCTTGATTGTGTCGTGTCAAGCATTGGAAGACGAACCGCTGCATGGCGGAGATACGATGGCGAAGATGGCAAAAGCCGCGGTGCAAGCAGGCGCGACAGCGATTCGGACGAATGGGGAGCACGATATACGCGCGATTAAACAAACGGTGGATGTGCCGGTGATCGGACTGATCAAACGGGATATTCCCGGTTCAGACGTGTTCATTACTCCGACGTTAACAGAGGTGGAAGCGATTATCGCCGCTGGAGCAGATATCGTGGCGCTCGATGTGACAGATCGGGAAGGGCGGCTGGATCAAGTCGTGCCGCTGATCGAATACGCACACAGCAAAGGCGCGTTGGTCATGGCCGATGTATCGACTTTTGCAGAAGGAGTGGCGGCGGCTGAGCGCGGCGCAGATTTTGTTGGGACGACGTTGTCCGGTTATACGCCGTACAGCCCTCAGTTAGAAGGGCCGGACTTTGAACTTGTCGAGCAGCTCAGCAAAGCGCTCGATGTTCCAGTTATAGCGGAAGGCCGAATTTGGTCGCCGGATGAAGCGGCGAAGGCACTGGAGCTGGGCGCAACGTATGTCGTCGTCGGAAGCGCGATTACGCGGCCGCAGCTGATTGCCGCTCGTTACGTCGATGCAGTTAAGCGCGCATTGGCGGAAGAGGAGTAATCGGCAGAGAGGAGGCTTTAGTTCGGATGGAGAAGGCAAATGCGAAGCGGGAAAATGTAAACGAAGAGCAGAAATATGCCGGCGGAACAGGTGGACATGCCAATGGCGCGCGGGAATATGCGATCGGCGTAGACGTTGGAGGAACGAAAATCAATGCCGGCTGGATCAGCTCAGACGGGGAAGTTTTGCTGCATCATACGATTCCGACCGCTGCCGGGCAAGGGCGGGTCATGGATCGGATTTTACAAGCGATCGAAGCTGTGCATGCAGACAAAGATCAGCTTCCTGAAGGCGCTGTGTTTGCCGGCATCGGAGTTGGAACCGCTGGTCAGGTCGATGCAGCGACAGGGGCGATTCGATTTGCATCAGATCTGCTCCCGGGATATACCGGCACGAAAGTGAAGCAAGAAATCGAGGAAAAATACGGAGTGCCGACATTTGTGGATAATGATGTAAATGTGCTGGCATGGACGGAACTGAAGCTTGGCGCAGGCCGCGGAGCGCGGCATCTCATTTGCTTGGCGTTGGGTACCGGCGTCGGCGGGGCGATCGTCGTCGATGGGAAGCTGGTGCACGGCACATGGGGCGGTGCGGCAGAGCTTGGCCATCTGTCTGTTGATTTCAATGGATTGCCGTGTGTATGCGGCGGCATCGGTTGTTTGGAACAATATGCTTCAGGCACGGGCATCGCCAAACGGATGCAAATGAAGCTGGATGCTGCGAGGGAAGCGGGACAGCATCATCCGGCGTCAGCTGACAGCGGTCAGGTGGATGCGAAGCAGGTCGTGACCCTTTGGCAGGCAGGCGATGCGCTGGCGACAGAAGTGATGGATGAGACGTTCGCTGCGCTTGGGGCAGCCATAGCAAGCTTGGCGCATGTGTTCAACCCTGAAGTCATCGTGATCGGCGGCGGCGTGGCTGAAGCAGGGGAGCCGATCTTCACCCGTATTCGCGAAGAGGCAAACAAGCGCGGCATGAGATCGTTTATGGAAGATTTGCGCATTGTGCCGGCGTATCAAGGCAATTGGAGCGGAATGATCGGCGCTGCGCTGCAAGTATGGGCGTAAGTTTAAGACAGCAGTCTTTCAACACATGAGAGATGCTGTCTTTTTTTGTTTGAAATAAGCGGCATCGAAACATGTTTTTATCTCCACTCTGAGCAAAAGATGGGATACTGTCAAAAAGAGGAATGAAAATTTTGGAGGGGAAGCAGAAAATGATCAAGAAAATGGAGCACGTTGGGATATTAGCCGCCGATTTGGACGAATCGATCCGCTTTTACACAGAAATCCTCGGCATGAAACTAATCGAGCGCAAACCTTTGAATGAACAGGTCGATTTGGCTTTTCTTTCTTTTCCAGGGCAGGAAGATGCACAGGTAGAGCTGATTGGCCGCGATCCCGGCGATATGGCCGCAGAAGGGCTGGTTAATCATCTGGCATTTACGGTAGATGACATCGACGAGGCGATCGAGAAGTTGAAACAGGCGGGCGTGGAAGTTTCGGACGAATGGCCAAAGACGATCCTCGACGGCAGGAAAATCGCATTCTTCAAAGGACCGAGCGGAGAGAAACTGGAAATTTTCCAGAGGTAAAAAGAAGTATAATGTGAAAATATTTATTAAAGGGGCTGGGACAAAACCCGGTAAATTAAAAAAAG
>CALKAN010000303.1 GCA_937983035.1 uncultured Paenibacillaceae bacterium
TTGCGAATATGGCGCCGGTCAGTTTCAAGCTTCGTTTCGCCCGGACCGCGCGTGCCGATCCCTCCGCCTAAGCGGGACAAATGCGCGCCGTGGCCGGACAACCGCGGAAGCAAATAGTTCAGCTGAGCCAGCTCCACTTGAATCTGGCCTTCCCTTGTTTGCGCTCTCTGCGCGAAAATGTCCAGAATCAATTGCGTCCGGTCTATTATTTTTGCTGAAATCTTTTGCTCCAAATTTCGAACTTGCGCCGGGGTCAATTCACAGCCGAAGACGACCAAATCAGCCTCATGCCGCTCGACTTCCTCCTGCAGCTCTTCCGCCTTCCCTTTTCCGATCAGCCATCTTGGATCAGGGACAGCGCGATTTTGCACGAGGACTGCTTTAATTTGCAGTCCAGCAGACTCGGCCAGTTGTTTTAACTCAGCCAGTTTCGATTCTTCATCACGATCTTTTGCGGTATTCATCTGAACTAAAATCGCAGATTCTTGCAATTGCTGCATGCAATCCCCCCTGTTCTTCTTTTAACGCTGCGTTCGAAGATCTTCAGGCAATAAGCTCATCAACTCTTGTTTTCCTGGAATGGAACGGCTTTCCAGAAGTCGAACGGCTTGATGGCGTATCGCCTTTTCAATTTGATTGCGCACAAAACGAGCATTGCTGAACGCCCGCGCATTCCGCATCTTTTCCTGTGCGATCTGACTTCTCAGTTCGGACAATGCTTGCGGACTTAAACGATATTCTCTTTCAGCGGCCATCAATTCTGCGATGCGAATTAATTGATCTTGGCTGTAATCCGGAAAATCCACTTGAATCGGGAAACGAGAAGGAAGTCCAGGATTCGTCTGCAAAAATTGCTCCATTTCGCTGGAATAGCCTGCTAAAATGACGACAAAATTGTCCTTGTGATCTTCCATCGCCTTGACCAGTGCATCGATGCATTCTTTGCCGAAATCTTTTTCCCCTCCGCGGGCCAAGCTGTAAGCTTCATCGATAAACAGCACGCCGCCCATTGCTTTTTTTACCAGCTCTCTCGTTTTAAGCGCTGTGTGCCCGATATATTCTCCAACTAAATCGGCTCTTTCCACTTCAATCAAATGCCCTTTCTCGAGCACGCCCATCGCTTGAAAAAGTTTGGCAACAATGCGGGCTACGGTCGTTTTGCCTGTTCCCGGATTTCCTTTAAAGATCATATGGTATACATGACTGTTGCATTGCAAACCGGCTTCTTTCCGATATTCCGTGATGCGGAGCAGCGCGTAGATTTCATAAATTAAATTTTTTACGCTTTCCAGACCGATCATCTGGTCCAGCTCTTCTAAAATATGTGCATATTTTTCATGATTAGTCATGACTTTGCCATGAAATGTATTGTCGGAAACTTCCTTTTTCGCCGCTGCTTGATTCGAAAGCACGACACTGATGCGCCGATGATGCCTGGTGATCGTTGAAGCATAGTTCATTGTCGAA
>CALKAN010000304.1 GCA_937983035.1 uncultured Paenibacillaceae bacterium
GCAGATTGAAAAAACATTTGAAATGGACCTCCTCTCTAGTTTAGAGCGTGTCCATTTCAAATGTGATTTATACTTTCAATATTTTTCCTTTAATTAAATCCTTTGCCGTATTCAATCGTTTTGCTTGAAATTTCGCTTTGCATCTGCGCGATGACTTCTTCCACGGAATGCTGGCCCAAATCTCCGATGCCGCGGATGCGCGTGGACACCGTGCCGGCACTTCGTTCATTTTCGCCGACAACGAGCATATAAGGAATTTTTTTCGTTTGCGCCTCACGGATTTTATAGCCCAGCTTTTCGGTGCGCAAATCTGCCTCTGCCCGGATGCCCGCAGCAGTCAGCTTCTCATTCACTTCCAGCGCATAATCGTCAAACTGGTTTGAAACCGGAATGACTTTCGCTTGCACAGGAGCGAGCCACAACGGGAAAGCACCTGCGAAATGCTCTGTCAAAATGCCGATAAAACGATCGATCGATCCGTATACCGCGCGGTGAATGACAACTGGACGATGTTTGACGTTGTCCTCGCCGATATATGTCAGGTCAAACTTTTCTGGGAATTGGAAATCGAGCTGAATCGTTGCGCATTGCCAGCTCCGCTTCAGCGCATCTAAAATATGAAAGTCAATCTTCGGTCCGTAAAATGCGCCGTCGCCTTCATTCAGCGTATACTCAATGCCTCTCTTTTCCAACACGTTTTGAAGCGCCGCTTCCGCCTGTTCCCAAAGTTCATCCGAACCCATGGAATCCTCAGGCCGCGTGGACAACTCAATCGTATATTCAAAGCCGAATACGCTGTAAATGCGATCAATCAAATCGATGATCTGACTAATCTCTTCTTCGATTTGATCCGGACGCACAAACAAATGAGCGTCATCCTGACAAAAAGTGCGCACCCGCATCATTCCGTTCAACGCGCCGGAAAGCTCATGACGGTGCACTTGGCCGAACTCAGCCATCCGAATCGGCAGATCACGGTAAGAATGAAGCTTGTTTTTGTAAATCAGCATATGGCCCGGACAATTCATCGGCTTCACCGCAAAATTCTGATTATCGACTTCGGTGAAATACATGTTCTCATGGTAATGGTCCCAGTGTCCGGACTGCTCCCACAAGCGCTGATTCATCATGAACGGCGTGCGGACTTCTTGGTATCCGCTTTGTTCTTGCAATTCTCTCGACATCTGTTCGAGCAAATTCCGAATAATCATCCCGTTCGGCAAATAAAACGGCATGCCCGGAGCTTCCTCGGAAAACATGAACAGTTCCAATTCTTTGCCAAGTTTGCCATGACCGCGTTTTTTCGTTTCTTCAAGGAAAGTAAGATATTGTTCCAATTCGGATTCTTTCGGAAAAGCTGTGCCGTATATGCGCTGCAGCATTTTGTTGTTGGAATCTCCGCGCCAGTAAGCTCCGGCGATGCTGAGCAATTTAAACGCCTTAATTTTGCCGGTGGAAGGCAAGTGCGGACCGCGGCACAAGTCAAAAAATTCTCCTTGTTCGTAAATCGTAATCGTTTCATCTTCCGGCAAATCCCGGATCAGCTCCAGTTTCAACGGATCTCCCAGCTCTTCGTAAATGCGAATCGCTTCTTCGCGGTCAACAACCCGGCGCTTAATCGGCAAGTTTTCTTTCACGATCCTCCGCATTTCTTGCTCAATCTTATCCAAATCTTGCGGAGTCAGCGAATGATCGATATCAATGTCATAGTAAAAACCGTCCTCAATAACCGGACCGATCCCCAGCTTGACTGCTTTTTCGCCGTAAATGCGCTTGATCGCCTGTGCCATCAAATGCGCCGTGCTGTGGCGGTAAATCTCCAATCCTTCCGGCTGATCTAAAGTCAAAATTTCAATGCTGCAATCTTTCTCCAGCGAAGTGCTTAGATCGACAACTTTGCCGTCGACTTTGCCGGCTATCGCTTTTTTCCGCAAGCTGCTGCTGATCGAGCCGGCCACGTCTTCCACAGTAATTCCTTGCTCATATTCTCGAACAGATCCATCGGGGAAAGTGATTTGTATGGACATTGTGATGCTCCCTTCATTAAATCATTTTATGGTTAACAAACGGATTTTTTTGCAGCTTCAGTTTCCGGCAAAACACAAAAAAACGCACTCTGTCCGCAAAGGGACGAGCGCGCTTGCCCGTGGTTCCACCCTAATTCCAGTCTGCATTTCCATTCGCATGCGCCTTTTGTTCAAATGGCAGCTCATCCGCAATCATTAGGTTCGATCGCAGATGCAAGCCGGCCGGTTCTAAATGAACCGCTCTTGTTGCCGTTAAAATGACGCATCATGCCTCGACTGGCAGCTTCATCATTGGTAACGGGAATGACCCGGTGTGACATACTTGCACAAACCGTCGCAAAGCTCCAGCTTCACAAGATTGGTCTGCGCGTTCCGCCGCACAGCTGCAAAGGGGTAAATCATTGCTGGCATCCGGAGGAAATTCCAGCCTCGTTTCCTCTCTCTGGTCGGTCCTGGCAATGATTCATGGCTTTGGTCATCGCTGATGAACACATGTTATTTTTTAATATTAGTTATTATAAATCGGATCACTCGGCTGGTCAAGTTGTTTATTGTCTAATACTGGCTGACACGTCGCACAGGAAGTGCATATTTGGGTGCGTTCTTCAAAAATTTGCTCAATCGTTTTAATCATCTGCATTTCCGGCTCTCTAGTGTGAATGCATATTTTTTCGGGAGCTGCGGATATGAGCGTGCTGATCACCATGTCTTCAAATCGAATATCCTGGTCAATCGTCTCCATCACAAAACTGCTTAAATCTGAAATTTGAATCGGCTCCAGGCGTTCATTCCATATTTCAATTTGATCGCCGGGACGATGCAAAATATGCACTTCCGGCATCTTAGACTCTTGCACAAGGACGAAATATTTCAACAAATGGATAAATTCTTGGTACTGCTGTTCCATAATATATTCGTCAATCGCATACTGTACAATATCTCTTAATTCTTCTGTATAAAAATGAAGCCGAAACGTCAACAGTCCGTCCAAATTCAACCATGTATGGGTTTCTAAATGCTCTCGGATCGCATCAGCCAGCTTCTTTCTTCGGTCCCAATTTTCTCCGATCTCCGGATCTAAATCGATGCCGTCTTCCTGATTCAACACCAAGTTGCAATATTTCATAATTTCATGCACAACTGCACCTTCGTATTCGCCTTCTTCAGCGATGTATTTTTGCAGCAGCCGCGGTTCTAAATGGTTGACCATCCAGTCTGCAATGCACTTGCTTAACATCTGATAAAAAGGAGAAGCATCGCGTTCCAAGCGAAAATGCGGCATCACGGCCGAAATGACGACGCGGCCGTCATCATCATGAATTTGATATAACTCCTTCAAATATTTCTTATGTAATTGTTGGATGAATTGCCGGAGCTGCTCAAATAAACTTTTTTGCAATTCTGCTGCATCTTGCTGTTCATTGAGTGTGATGGTGATTAATTGCACAGCTTGCACTCCTCTCCTCCCGGCTGAAGCCAGGCTAATTACTTTGCCATTACCCAAAGTATATGGTTCAACCAGAGGAGATATACAAAGAAACAGATGGAAATAATGCCGAAGACTCATCACCATCGTTAAATCGGCCGAGTTTCAAATCACTGCCAGCGAAAACAAAAAAAGCACGCCTTGCCTTGATCCGTATCCGCTCATATTCGAGTCGATAAAAGTTCAGACGTGCTTCATGATTAGGCGGGGCTTTTAAGGCTTTGTCACCCTCGTCCCCTTCTGTGCCTGCTGCAATTGCCGCTGGTTGCTTCAGCGCTGCGAAGCGTGCTGAATCGCGCTCCGCGATGTTATGCATATTGCGCTAATTTTGCATGACAAAATCTTTTTCTACCGTTTCATTTTCTTTAAACACATGCAAAATTTCGTAATTCGTATTGCGTTGGGCAGGGATTTTGCCTGCTTCCCGAATCAGCTGCAAAATTAAATTCGTGTTTACTTTGTGCGTGCAAGCTGCCGCGGATACGACGTTCTCCTCAATCATCGTGCTGCCGAAATCATTGCAGCCGTATTGCAAAGACAGCTTTCCGATTTCCGGTCCCATGGTGACCCATGAAGCTTGAAAGTTCTTGATATTGTCAATCATCAGACGGCTGATCGCCAATGTTTGCAAATATTCTTCCGGCGTAGACTTCCGCTCTACGCGCAATCGCGTATTATCCGGTTGAAACGTCCATGGAATAAATGCGAGAAATCCCGGGGAATTCCAACCGTTTTGAATGCACTCGTCTTGCGCTTCCCGCACGCGCAGCATGTGAAGAACGCGCTCCTCGTACGTTTCGCCAAAGCCGATGACCATCGTTGCAGTCGAATGCATGCCGATGCGATGCGCTGCTTGGTGAATGTTCATCCAATCGCGCCAAGATCCTTTCTTGCGGCTGATCTTCTTGCGAATGCGGTCAACCAAAATTTCCGCGCCTCCGCCCGGCAAGGAATTGAGCCCCGCTTCTTTCAGTTTAAGCAGTACTTCCTCATATGTATCCAAATTCGAATACTGTTTCATCCGCTCAATTTCAATCGATGAAAAAGAATGAATATGGATGTTGAAGCGCTTCTTGATTTCACGCAGCAAATCGAGATAATACTCAAACGGCAAATCCGGATTGACGCCGCCCTGCATCAATATTTCCGTCCCGCCGACATCGATCGTTTCTTGAATTTTCTCAAAAATCTTTTCGTTCGGCAGCACATACCCTTCCTCATGACCCGGACGGCGGTAAAAAGCGCAAAACGTGCAGTCGATATCACAAAAATTCGTATAGTTAATATTGCGGCCTATGACGAATGTCGTGATCGGTTCAGGGTGAAATCTTTGCATCACCTTATTCGCGGCTGCGCCGATCTTTTCAATTTCATCAGATTCATACAGCGCCACGCCGTCTTCCAGCGTCAATCGTTCTCCCGCTTCTGCCTTTGCTAAAATCCGGTCTATTTTGCTCATTGGAACTCTCCTTCCGCTGTTTCTCCCTCATCACATCATATTCATCATCGTATCACATTTTCACGAAGGAGTCATTCACTCTCCAGCGCCTGTTCCAAATCGTTCAATAAATCTTCAATATCTTCCAATCCAACGGAATAGCGCAGCGTGCCGTCTGTAATGCCCCGCTCCAGCCGCACTTCTAGCGGCATCGCCGCATGGGACATCATCGCAGGATACGACAAAATGCTCTCTACCGCGCCAAGACTAACGGCCACCAGCGGAAGCTTCACCCGTTTCAGCAACGCGCGCGCTTTTTCGCCGGAACCGACATCGAACGATACGACCGCGCCGTATCCTTTGGACTGTCTTTCATGGATTTCCCGTCCCGGATGATCCTTCAGGCCGGGGTAATAAACTTTTTTCACGGCAGGATGATTCGACAACCACTCCGCCAGCCGCGCGGCGCTTCTTTCGGAGTGCTCCATGCGCGCTTGCAATGTTTTCATGCCGCGCATCAGCAGCCAGCTGTCGTAAACGCCCAATATCGTTCCCAGTCCGTTCTGAATCGCCTTTAAACGCGCTTCCAGCTCTTCAGTCGCCGTCACAGCCAATCCTGCCACGACATCGCTGTGGCCGCCCAAAAATTTTGTCGCGCTGTGCAGCACGATATCTGCGCCGTGTTCGATGGGGCGCTGGTGATACGGGGTCATGAACGTATTGTCTGCCATGGACAGCAGTCCGTTTTCTTTCGCCCAGGCACACACTGCGCCGATGTCCGTAATTTTTAATGTCGGATTCGACGGCGTCTCCATATAGACAGCTTTCGTGTTCGGCTTTAAAGCGCGCTTGACCGCATCGAGATCAGTCATGTCAACAAATGTCGTTTCAATGTTCATGCGATTAAATATCGTCGTCAATGCGCGGTATGTGCCTCCGTACACGTCCTCTGCCGCGATGATATGATCACCGGCGGAAAGGAGCATCAATGCAGAGGAAATCGCCGCCATGCCGGAAGAAAAGGCGAATCCTTTCGCGCCGCTCTCCAGCTTAGCGATATAATCTTCCAACACTTCTCTGGTCGGATTGCCTGAGCGCGTATAGTCATGACGGGGCGGAGCGTCCAAATCAAAATGATGGAACGTAGACGCTTGATACAAAGGCACGCTCGCCGCGCCAGTCTGCGGATCGATTTCTCCGCCGAAATGAATGAGTTTAGTCCCGAATCGCTTCGGATGATCATGTTGTTTGCGTGTATTCAAAATGTCATGCTCCTTCCACTTCTCGTCTAGCTGCTTCAAACGCTTGATCCAAATCTTCAATTAAATCATCCGCATGCTCGATTCCGACGGAATATCGAAGCAGCCGATCGTCAACACCGGCCTTTTGCCTCATCTCTTCAGGAATGTCCGCATGGGTTTGAATCGATGGAAAAGTCATCAGCGATTCAACGCCGCCCAAACTTTCTGCAAAAGCAATCAATTTTAAATGGCGCAAAATCGGTTCAATCGTTCGCTTGTCCTTCATGCGGAAAGAAAAAATTCCCGT
>CALKAN010000305.1 GCA_937983035.1 uncultured Paenibacillaceae bacterium
TCTGCCGTACGAATAAGCCGGATATCGCCATTTTGGACGTGATGCTGCCTGACGGCGACGGCTTTTCGCTGTTGTCTGCCATCAGACAGTTCTCTGATTTGCCTGTTCTCATTCTTTCTGCGAGAGGCGAAGATGAAGATCGATTGCTTGGATTGGGCCTGGGCGCAGATGATTATATCGTGAAGCCGTTCCTGCCGCGCGAGTTGTTATTGCGTCTCATGGCCGTTCTTAAGAGGGTTTACGCTGCTCCTGCGGCAAAACATCTGCCTGTTTTTCAACTAGGTGAAATTACGATCGATCTAGACAGCGCTGTCGTGCGGAGGGATCAACAAGAGCTTCCCTTGACAGCAAAAGAGCATGCTCTGCTGCTCAAACTGTACGAAAACCGAAATCGAATCGTTACGAGCGACGCCTTGTGTCAGGCAGCATGGGGAGACGATTGCTATGGCTATGAAAACACACTGATGGTTCATATTCGAAGAATCCGTGAGAAAATTGAACCTGATCCGTCAAAACCGCTCTATCTTCTCACCGTCAGAGGGCTCGGATATAAGCTGCAAGCAAAGGAGACCGATCCGTGAGTGGAATGATTCGCATTTTACGCCGATTCGTTATGATGACGATGTTCATCTCGATCATGCTGCTAATTTTTAACTTCGTCTTGCTCGGAACATTCGTGTTTAAAGAAATCAACTTAGACCCTTCGCCGGAAGACGTCATCCAAAAAGTCATTCAAGGCATGGAGAAACAAAGCGGCAGTTATTCGTTGAATGAAGAGGCAGAAAATTTGCTGAAACAGCATAAGGCTTGGGCGATGCTGATCGCCAAAGACGGACGTGTCGCGTGGGGTTACGAAGTGCCAAAGGAAGTTCCTCGAACGTATGATTTGGTCGAGGCGGCCAAGTTTTCGCGCTATTATTTGAAAGACTATCCTGTCTATATTTGGGAGCACGCAGATGGGCTTTTCGTATTAGGTTATCCTAAGAACAGCCATGCGAAGTATCAGTTTCATTTTCTTTCTGATTGGGTCTTAGAACTGCCCGTTCGAATCATGCTGTTGCTGCTGCTTAATATTGGCATTGCTCTCCTTCTCTCGATCGTGATCGGCATGCGTCTGTTTCAAGGGATTCGTCCGCTCATAGAGGGAGTGCACAACCTGGCAAAGGAGAAAAAAGTCGAGTTAAAGGCAAACGGTTTGTTCCGTGATTTGGCCCAAAGCATTAACACAGTGTCCGATATGCTGCAAAAAAAGACGGCCGCGTTGAAGGCGCGGGATGAAGCCCGCTCCAACTGGATTGCGGGCATTTCTCACGATATCCGTACCCCGCTCTCCATCATTCTCGGCTATGCGAGCGAAATGGAAGAAAATCAAAATTTGCCGGCGGAAGAAAGGCATCAAGCGAGGATCATCCGGCGCCAAGGCGAGAAGCTCCGTTCTCTGGTCAGCGACTTGAATCTCGTTTCCATGCTTGAATATGAGATGCAGCCGATGCAGCTGAAGCCGATTCGATTGGCAGTGCTCGCCAGACAAGCGGCTGCGGATTTTATAAACAACGGTTTGGATGAGAAATATGACATCGAGTTAAACCTGATTGATGAATCGGTTCAAATCATGGGTGATGAAAAATTGCTCAATCGGGCGATCACCAATCTCGTGCACAATAGTGTGCGCCATAACCCGCAAGGCTGCAAAATCATTTTGGAAACGTCTCTTGCCGAAGACCCCTCCCTGTGCCTATTTGCAGTCATCGATAACGGGAAAGGAATTCCTGAGGAGCAATTAGCGGATATCACTGAACTGCCTTATTCATCCAAAAGAAAGGAGCCTAACCTGCAAGGGCACGGTTTAGGACTCCCGATGGCAGCCCGAATTGCCAAAGCGCATCAAGGCCGGCTTATTCTTGTCAGCGGAAAAGAACATAAAGGCTTAAAAGCAGTGATGGAATTTCAAGTATTTAGATCTGGAAGCTCGCCTTCGACGAGATAGACGACTTGTTCGCCGATGTTCGTCGCATAGTCGCCAATTCGTTCAATAAATCGGCCGACAAAACATAGCAGCATGACTTGATTGATCTTGTCTGGATGTTCCGCCATAAACGCAAACAACTGCTTCAGCATGCTGCTGTACAATTCATCCACTTCATCATCATTTTCGGCCATTTTAAGAGCTGAAGGAACATCTTCATTGACATACGCTTTGATCGACGCTTGAATCATGTTGACGGTCAGATTCGCCATTTTTTGTATATGGGATAATGAATCTTGCAATGGCTGATCGTTCATGCGCACAACGGATTTGGCAATATCCACGGAAAGATCAGCCATGCGCTCCAAATCGCTCGATATTTTGATGGCACTGATGATGCGGCGCAAGTCCTTGGCAACGGGTTGCTGCGTCGCGATTAATCGAATGCCAAGATCGAGAATTTGTTTTTCTGCGGCATTCACTTGGACATCGGTATGAATGATGCGATTTGCTTCCTCTGCATCTTGCCCCGCCAAAGCTTGCACGGCTTGTGCCAAATTTTGTTCGACAATGCCCGCCATGTGAACTAATATGTGCTGCATTTCATTTAAGGCTGAAGAAAATTCACTGCGTGTTGTCATCGCTGGAACACTCC
>CALKAN010000306.1 GCA_937983035.1 uncultured Paenibacillaceae bacterium
TTAAGAAAAACACGGGGGGTGAAAAGAATGTACCGGACTCAGCTGCGGACGATCCAATCAGGATTTGTTCCCGGGCAATCGCATTGTTGGACCCATGCCAGAGCGGGAGTCGTACGCGAAGGGAAGCCGTCTGTTGTTCTGACGATGTCGCCGTTGAAATTGAGCGGAAGCGATGTGTTTGAGGCTGTGCACCAAATGCGGTCTGAAAATCTGGGGGAAACGTGGACAGCCCCGTTAGAACAACAAGGATTAAGCCGGCGTCCAATGAGCGGAGGGTCCGAAGAAGTCGTTTGTGATTTCACGCCAAAATGGCATGCAGGAACCGGAACATTGCTCGGAACCGGCCAAACCGGCGCATCGATCCGAACGGGCGAAAAACGTCTTATGCGGTGTATGATCCTGCCTCGCAAAGTTGGGGGCCGTGGAAGACGGTTGAGATGCCGGAACAATTTGAAACATCCGGCGCTGGCTCTGCGCAGAGAGCGGATTTGGACAATGGAGATATTTTGCTGCCAATCTATTATAAGAAAAAACAGTCTGCTTCGCCGGGTGTTTTGCACGATGTTTTCTATTCTTGCGTGGTTCGCTGCCGCTTTGACGGCGAAACATTGCAGTTTAAAGAGAAAGGTGCGGATATCACCTATCCGTCTGGCCGGGGATATTATGAGCCTTCGATTACTTATTACCAGGGCGAATATTTCATCACATTGCGCGCTGACGATCATGGCGCGGTCTCTCGGAGCAAGGATGGTTTGAACTTTGAAGCGGCCAAAAAATGGCGCTGGGATGACGGCACCATCGTTCCGACATATAACACGCAGCAGCATTGGGTGACGCACAGCGATGCTTTGTATCTTGCATATACTCGGAAAGCTGAAAACAATGACCATGTGTTCAGGCACCGCGCGCCGCTGTTTATGGCTGAAGTCGATCCGGAACGCATGTGCTTGATTCGTGAGACGGAGCGCATCATTGTGCCGGAGCACGGGGCCCGGCTTGGCAACTTCGGCGTAGTCGATATTCATGCCGGCGAAACTTGGGTGACCGTTGCTGAATGGATGCAAAACGCAGGAGAATGGGGGCAGCGAATGCGGCAAAAGCTGAGCGAGAAATACAGCGACGAGGAATTGGCGTCGTTAGAGAATGCGCCGCATATGAGCGGACTTATTACGAAATTTGGCGCGCAAAACCGGATCTTCGCAGCGCGAATTTTGTGGGAGAAACCGAACCGCCTTGTGCGATGAGCGGTCTATGGACAGACTCTGAAAAGCGATTTATGCAGCGAAATCATGAAGTCAAAAAAGAACTTCCAAATATGCAGGAAGTTCTTTTTTAATTTGTACAACCGTTTTATTTAATTTTTTAACTTTTCCTCCATGAACCTCACGCCTTCTTTTTATAATTCCAGCTTTTTTGATCTCATTGCATCCCCTTTGATTGCTTGCGAAATCCGCATCCATGACGGGAAAAGAAGAATGGCGATGGCCTCGAATGACTGCGGAATTTCGTTGGGCATGGATTTTTTTAAGGTTTAAGCAGCTCAAAATGATAGGAATCATCCATGGAAGTGCTTACATCTCTTTGCTATGCTAAGTTTGTGAAACGAAGGATGGAGGAGGTCGATATTGAAGCTTGCCGTTGACAGCAATGTGAACAGGCGCGTCCATGACGACGATCAGTTGACAGCAAGGATTTGCATGGGACGACGGAACGATTGCAAATATGCGTGATAAACCGTCCATGTCATGTCGAAAGCGGAATGCCGCGAGCAGGCATCATACATTGGCAGCTGACCTCCTTCATGCAAAACATGTGCACATGCGGTTATCGCATAACGATGCGAAAGCTGCCGAATGCGATATTGGATTTGCCTGAGCTTCGATCACATGCGCAGGGAAATAAATATAGAAACAGTGACGGAGAAGCAGCAATGAAAGCCGTTGCAAATATGATTTCATTATAATAGAGCGGAGGTATTTGATAAATGAGCATGAAAATATTGAATGAACAAGATTATTATCGCACCGTTTACGGCGGGTGGCTGGGCAAAAATATCGGCGGGACGCTGGGCGCACCGGTGGAAGGCCAGAAGCGTCTGCTTGACCTGGAATTTTATCCGGTGCTGAAAAATTTGCCGCTGGAAAATGATGATCTTGATTTGCAGCTCGTTTGGCTTCATGCGCTGGAACAATACGGCCCGGGCTTAACGAGCCGCGAACTTGGTCAAGAATGGCTGGAACATGTTTTCTTTCCGTTTGACGAATACGGCTATGCATTAACGAATTTGCGCCGAGGGCTGAAGCCGCCGCTTGCAGGAGCTTTCAACAACCCGTTTGTTAACTGCATGGGGTCACCGATTCGATCGGAGATTTGGGCCATGGTTGCCCCGGGCGCGCCGCATATTGCCGCACGGTACGCTTACGAGGATGCGGTTGTGGATCATGCCGGCGGAGAAGGCGTTTACGGCGAAATGTTTTTTGCGGCGATCGAGAGCGCCATTTTTGTAGAAAAAGACCGGGATCGGCTGATTGAAATCGGCATGAGTTATATTCCTGAATCGTGCCGGACGGCCAAAGCGCTGCGCGACTTGCTGCGGTGGCACCGCGAAGGCAAGAGCTGGATCGAAGCGCGCGAACTCATTCTGGAACACCACGGGCATTCAAACTTTACCGATGCGCCGCAAAATATCGCTTTTACGATTCTTGGCTGGCTGTACGGCGAAAGTTTTGAGGATGCGATTTTGAAGGCGGTCAATTGCGGCTATGACACGGACTGCACGGGAGCGACGCTCGGGGCCATATTGGGAATGATCGGCGGTCCGGAACAATTGCCTGAGCGCTGGGTCGAACCGGTTGGAGACCGGATTGTTGTCAGTGCGGCGATCAAAGGATTTCCGGCGCCCAAGACGCTGGATGAATTGACGAAGCGGACGATCCGAGCAGGCAAACAAGTGCTGGCTTATTGGGACGTGAATATGATCGTTCATCCTGAGCTGGCATCGGATGCCGGCGGATCTGAGCTGCCGTTTGATGATTCGATTACCGAACTTTGGAACAGAGATGTGCGGGCAGACAGACGCATTTTGTTAAACGGCTCATTTGCCGGCATCGGCTTGGAACTGCATGTCGATTATGGAGAAGGCGGACCTGCAATCGGAAGAAATGAAAGCAAGAACATGACGCTCACATTGGTAAACCATTCTGAAGAAGAGTGGGAAGGAACGCTGCAGCTCCAGCTGCCGAACGGGTGGCAAGGCGGTGATGAACAGCCGTTTAAACTGGCACCCGGTCAGTCTGCGGCATTTGATCAATCGATTCAATCGACGGACACGGTGCAGCACGTTTACGAGCTGACGGCTGTTATATCAAGACTGCACGATGATTCGTTATGGGCAGCGCTGAAAGAAACGATTTGCCTTGTACCCGCAGCGGAATGGGTTATTTGGGGGCCGGAAAGCAATGAAGATGAAGCAGGGATGCAAGTCAGCTTCAGCGGGAATCGCCTGGATTGGGATCAGGCCTTGAACACGCAGAAGGATGGCGTATACAGGGCGAAGACGATGCTGCACAATCCGAAGACGCGCAAAATTCGCTTGATTGCGGCGTCCAACGGACCAGTGGCGATGAAGTTGAACGGGGAGACGATCGTCGATTGTTCAGACGCGCTTCCGTTCATGCCGGCGTATCATCGCGCGCCGAAGAGCCAGCGTGCAGAATTGGAACTGGCAGCCGGCAGTCATGAACTGGAAGTGACGGCGGTGAAGCAAGGCGATCCGCTGCATGTGTTTGTTTTGCCGGTTTCCGTTCAAGAAACGAAGCAGCCCGGCTCGCACTATTATCATTTGGATGTTCTGTTTTACAATTGATTGTTTCATGAAAGCTTCATGAATCATTTCAGGCGGTGATCGTCACTCGATTATCGAGGGACAGATCTGTGGATGCTGAACGATCTGCTGGAAGCGGAAGAGCTGGAACGTATTTGCGGAAGAAATCAATCAGGCGATTGATGCAGAAAAGGCAGCAAGGGAATAGATCGGAATGGGAAATACTGGTGGAAAAATGAAGCGTGCTGCTTAAGAATAATCAGACTCCAGAGCGCGTTATGGCATTTGAGAACGATGAAATTCTAAAATCTGCTCTTAGATGTAAAATCTGTATATTTTGGACGATAATGAATGATAATATTACAGCTTGTGAAATCACCTTATACAGAGGAGCAGATGAAAGTGAAAATGAAATTTGCGGCGCCGCTGTTGATGTGGGCGCTCATTTTTAGCATAGTGACGGCAGGAAATGCGGTTTATGCGGAGTTAAACAAGAAGTCTGATGCGAAATGCATCACCGAAGAGATGGTGAAGTTGAAAACCGACATGCAAAAAGTTTGGATCGATCATACGATCTGGACGAGAAGCTATATTGTCAGCGCCATTTCGGAACGTCCTGACCAAAAGTATGTGTTGGAAAGATTGCTGCGAAATCAGCAAGACATCGGCAATGTGATTAAGCCCTACTATGGGGAAGAGGCCGGGAACAAGTTGGCAGACTTGTTGAGAGAGCATATTTTAATCGCAGCGAAAATTGTAGAGGCAGCCAAAGCAAACAAGCAGGAAGACGTGAAACAACTGCAAGCGGAATGGCACCGTAATGCCGATCAGATGGCCAAGTTTTTTAATTGAAGCCAATCCGAACTGGAAGTATAAACAATTGCAAGATATGTTGTACACGCATCTGGAGTTGATCACTAAAATCGTCATCAGTTGTTTGCAAGGAGATTGGAAAGCAGACATTGAAGCAACGGATGCCAATGAAGTGCATATGATCCATCTGGCGGACATTTTGACAGAAGGAATTATCAAACAATTCCCTGAGAAATTTTCTTGAATCGCTGCTCGAAAAAACGTTTAAGACCCTTTGATCCCATAATTAATCGATCAAGGGGTTTCTTTATTTTAAATGCATGAACAATAAAGATGATGTCACCAAACCAATTCTCAGCGATTTCATCAATATTTAATGCCATTTTAAAGACTTTATTCGTCTTGCAAACGAAGAGCAAGGAATGATATGATGAAATAAAAATTCCATTTATTGCTATATGATGAGATGAAGCGTTATTCATGCTGGATGCATTGTCGCAGCAAATTGTGCATTGCAAAGTCATATAAAGGAATAAAAATGACACGATATAAGGAGGTCATAGCTGCAAAGTTGAAAGCGCAAACATTCCATGACAAGCAAAACGGTTGTCGGAGGATGGGTGCGTGACCCATATGCGTGATGCATATATTTGAGGAGGGGGATAATGACGCAAAGCTTTAACTTGCTGGACTACTTCGCCTATCGGCACTGCAATTACAGAAGGAATCCGTATTTTCATCGCCATGCAGAGTTTGAAATTTTTTATTTTCACAACGGCAGCGGCACGTATTTCGTGGAAAATGAATTTATTGAATTGGCGCCGGGCCATCTGATTATTATTAACGGAATGTGCCGTCATGGATCGATGATGAAAGAAGCTTGCACCCGCACGATGCTCAGATTTGATGAAACGCAAGTCGTGCCCTTCATCGGTCAGCTGCATTCACTGGATTTATTAGAACCTTTTCGCGGCAAAAAGTATTGCATCTGGCGGCTTTCGGAAGAGGAACGCCTGGAAATTGAAGAGATTTTCACAAAAATTGACCGCTTTAATTTGAAGCCGGGAATCATTCATTTTCATCGATTGCGCATTGCGTTTATTGAATTGCTGCTGTTTATTTGTGATCTTAACGAAAAAAGACTGGTGGATGAAACACAGTTTTCGGAAGACAAAGTGACGAGAGTGCTGCAAATTATCGATTACATCAACCGGAACTATATGAAGGAATTAACTTTGGATCAGCTCTCACAGGACTTGTTTTTCAGCAAATATTATTTAAGCAGAATTTTTAAAGAATTGTCAGGGATGACGATTTTTGAATATGTGAACAAAGTCCGCGTGAATCAGGCTAAAATGCTGTTTTTAACGAACAAAAGCTTGCGCATTACAGACGTATGTTACAAAGTCGGGTTCAGCCAGCCGACTCATTTTTCCCGAGTGTTTAAGCAGATCGTCGGCGTTTCCCCGGAAAATTATCGCAAATCGATTGAAGCAGAGTACAGCATTTCAAAATGATACAGACATGTGCCTGCAGATACGGCATTGCAATGGTTGAAAAGCGCATCGTTTATCCTGCCCGCAGCTGAAGCGGGTTTTTTTGTGCTCTCAATGCATGTCCTCGCCTTTCGCACAGATTGATTTGCGGCAAAATCGGCAGGCTGCGGCGGCAAAGTTCATTGGTCAACTAGAGATAAAGTATGCTTTAACGAAGTCAAGTGCGGTGGAGAGGCGTTCATGCTGCCCATGCTATATTTATAAATAGACTCAAAAAATCCATCGAACTTGACGAGGAGGAGAAGCGAATGTTCAGATCCCGAATTTTGGTTTTGCTCGTTTTGGCGATGCTGCTCATGGCCGGCTGCAGCGGTCAGGAAGAGAGCGAACCGCCGTCTGAACCGGTTCCGACCCAGCCTGTGGAAGAAGCAAAAGCGCCTGCCGATGAAGACGAAAGCGGCGCGGTTGAAGAAGCGCAGCCAAAAGAGCCCGTCGAGCTGTTTATTTACAACACGAGCGCGGATTGGGATGCGGAAGGTTATTTTATGGAGGAGTACGGACAGCACATTCAAACTGCATTGCCGCATATTACTCCGGTCTATTTACCGACAACAGCCGGCTCGCTTCGAACGCTGGCGGCCGCGAATCAACAGATTGATTTAATTATGAGTTCCGTAGGGCGTGCCTTTACCATTTTGGACAGCGGATATCAGATGGATTTAACGCCGTACATTCAAAAGCATGATTTTGATTTGGCACGGTTCGAACCATCAAGCATCAAGATGATGGAACAGATGGGAGACGGGAAAATATTCGGCATTCCGTTTTGGAATATGCCGGCGCCCATTTATTACAACAAAGACATTTTTGATTTATTCGGCGTCGACTATCCGACGGATGACATGACGTGGGATGAATTGTATGAACGGGCCCAGCGGTTGAACCGCATCGAAAACGGTCAGCAATACTATGGTTTGGCGATGTCTGTCAATCATTATTTTTTGCGCAATCAGTTGTCTGTCAATATGGTCGATCCGGCGAATTTTATCGTGTCCATCAACAATGATCCCGTGAAAACGATGCTGAACAATCTCATTCGTTTTTATGAAAACGTTGACACCCCATTTACGAGCAGCCTGCTTTCCGTCGGAGGTCAACGGGATTTGTTCATTCGAGACAGGCTGGCGGCGATGTGGCTGCCTGTCAGCACGTTTCATACGGAAGCAGAATTGGAACTGCTGAATTGGGACTTGGCCAAGTTTCCGAAGCTGAAGGAAGCTCCTGATGCAGATCCGCAAGTGTATCCCGTCTACTTGTTTATTTCGGTCACCAGTGAAATTCCAGATGAAGTGTTTGAAGTGATTGAATATTTGACTTCAGAGGAATTTCACGTCATGAAGTCCAAAACAGGCAACTTCGTTTCATTGCTGAACAGCGAGAAAGTTCGTCAAGTGTTTGGGCAAGATGCGCCCATGTTTGAAGGGAAAAACGTCGCCGCCCTGTTTTCCGACCGACCCGCGGATCCTTCGCCGCAAAGCCGGTTTTATGCCGATGCAGCCAGAGCCATTAACACCGAAGTGTTCGCTGAAGTCGTCTTGGGACAGAAAGACTTGAACACCGCTTTGCGTGAAGCGGAAGAGAAGCTGCAGAATACGATAAATGAGAAAATGAGATGATGATTTAGGGAAGCACCGGATCTAAGGAAGAGGTGATGGCATGCTGAGAAAAATATGCTGCGTTCTCGGAATGATAGGTTTACTCAGTGCTGATCTTTTGTTTGCAGGCCATGCAAGTCTAGGCCGCGCGCCCGAACTTGATCCAATCATGAATGGAAAAAACAAGACGGTTCAAACCGCGGCAGCTCAATCACCGGGAAAGCTGGATTTCACAGGCGAAGGGCTTGCGCTTTCTCACTCCGAACATGTCAACTATTCGGAAATGATCGAGTCCGAGTCTAAATGGATCGCCGAGCAGCAAATCATCAACGAAGGAAAGCCGACCCATGGCGCGATCGTGATGAACAAACAGCAAATGACGTATCGCATTGATCCGTATTTTTCCAACTTGTCGATCTTGGGACTGCTGGAGCATCCCGCCCCTGAACATATCGAGGCAGCAAAAAGATGGTTTGAATGGTACTTCAACCATATGAATCGAACGGAAGATGTATATGGCATTAAAGGGACGGTTTATGTGTATTACGTCGATCCGTCAAATCTAGATGAAGAATGGACAGAATACGATTATTCCGCTTCCGATTCGCGCGGTTCGTCTTTCGTGCTGGCATTGAAAAAATATTATGATGTAACCGGAGACCGCGTCTATTTGCTGGAACGCAAAGACGACATTGAATTGGCGCTCGATTCGGCTTTGTTCACTATGCAGCCGAACGGATTAACGTATGCCAAAAATCAGGAAGGCCACTATACGCAATATTTGCAGGATAATTCTTTAGTTTACAAAAGTTTGGAAACGATGGCATGGCTGGAGGAAAACGTATTTGAAGATGAAGAAAAAGCGGCCTATTATCGTCAATTGTTAGATTTGAACTACCATGGAGTAGAGCAAATGTTTATCCCGGTTAAGGGTGAGTATTATTACTACTATACGCCGAATCGCATCCGTCCTTCTGATTGGTCTGTCTTTTACGGCGATGCAGTCAGTCAAATTTTTCCGATACGTTACGGCGTGATTTTGCCGGAAACCGATCGGGCGGCTGCATTGTACAATCGCTTTAACGCCGAGCAGCCGAACTGGATGCTTCGAAGCGGCAATGATGAATTTCCGTGGGTTCAAGTGGCGGACATAGCGGCGATGATGGGGGACAAATACCGCGTGGACCAAGCGTTGAAAAATGCGAAAGAACATTATATCGATCAAGGTCATCGCTGGACTTGGTACATTTATGAAGCGGGCAATGCAGTGTCAGCGGCCAAGCGGATCCGGGACCAGCATAATTTAGCTTTGCGCAAGGAAGTCGCTGCTTCCAGCAATGAACATATCGCTCGTTATGCCGTTGACGGCTGGCTGCATCAACATTGGGAAAGCGAAGGCGGCGAAGTGGAATGGCTGCAAGTGGATCTCGGGGAGACGACGGCTTTTAACCGCATTGTTTTGAAATGGGGAGAAGAGACGCCGCAGCAATATAAAATACAAATTTCTGAAGACGGTCAGCAGTATACGGACATTTATCTCGGTCAGACAGAGGAAGGTCAGAACTATGCAGACTTGACATTCGCATCGGTCATTCGTGCCAAGCAGGTGAAGTTATGGGTCGAAACGGAACAAGATCACCATGTGAACTTGAGCGAGTTTGAAATTTATTATGAACCGGAAAATTTGGCTGAAGGCAAAACGGTGACCGCGTCATCCCATTCGGATCAGGCACGCTTTCTGGTTGATGGGGATGCATCGACAAAATGGTCCAGCGATGCAACAAGTCATGAGCGGGTCAAAATCGATCTCGGCGAGTCCATGCATTTCAACAAAATTGTGCTGGATTGGAACCATAACGATTATGATGCAAATTATCAGCTGCTCGTGTCAGATGACGATGTTCATTACAGGGAATTGAAGCAGATCGCGGATGGGAAAGGCGGCGTGGAAGAAATTATCTTCCCTGTGGAAAATGCCCGCTATATTCAGTTTGTACGAACGAGTGCAGAAGATAAAATCAGTTCTTTATATGAAATTCGGGTGTACAATGATTTGAACCGCTCTGCTGCTGATCTTAATTTAGATCGCTATACGGTCCGGATTGACGGGACGGTCATTTACGTTCAAGCAGACGGGCTTATTGGCGAGGATGATCTGTATGTGCCTGTAGAAGAGCTGATCCGAGCACTGGATGCGGAGGCCAATGCGGCTCATATTCCGATGGATATTCGGGACGGCGTGCCGCTCGTTTCGCTGCAACATGTTGCGGATGCGCTGGGCTGGGCGGTGGATCGAAAACAGGATGTCAATACATTCAATGTGTACAAAGATCCGTCCAGAGTTCCGCCGATTAACCTTGCCCTGCATAAGCCTGTTCAAGCAAACCAAAACATAGGGAGCGGCGATCCTGCGAATGTAACAGACGGTTTGAAAGCACATCGGAATGCAGAGTCGTGGAACGTGCAAGCCGGAGCTGCTGCCGTCATCGATTTGGGCGAGTTGACAGAAATGAATGCCGTCAAAGTGTTTGAATACAGTTTTCAGCGGTTAAAAGGCTATGCAGTTTCTCATTCTTTGGATGGTGAGCAGTGGATTACGCTGGCAGAATCGGAAACGGAGCGAGCAGCGCCCGATCAGGAGCCGGGAAATCATTATTCAGGCTTGATTACGTTTGATCCGGTTGAAACGAGATACGTTCAATTTGAAGTGAAAGCGGTGGAGGACCCCGATCCGAGCAAAACAATCGCTTATATAGAAGAAATCGAAATTTACCGGTTGGCAGGACAAAAGTAATGTAAAATGTCACTCATCAAGTCGCAATCGGCATGATGAGTGACATTTTTTTGTGAATGATGGAGTAATCATGTAGAAGCGGCTCTCGGTTGGATCTAGACTGGATTTCATTGGATTGGATTTCTTTTCGTTGAATGTTATTTTTGTTGCCAAAGTCATTAATCTTGGAAATAATGGGCGAACTTTTCTCTCAGCGGCGGAATTTCAGAGCGTATTTTGCCGAGGTGGGCTTCGAGCAGCTGCACGACGCCTTCCTCATCGCGTTTTTTCAGCAGTTCGAACAGCTCATCGTGTTCTTTCACCAGCCCTTTGGTCAATACGAGTTCTTTCATTGCCAAAAAACGCAAACGATTCAAGTGCCCTCTCATTTGGTTGACCACATCGATTAACGTTTGGTTTCCGCACAGGAGCATAATTTGTCGGTGGAACTCTTCATCCCATTGCATGAACAGCTTCGTGTCTTGCTGTTCTGCCGCATCTCTTTGTTCTTCCAGGACATATTCCAAATATTTTTCAGCTTTTGCATATTCGCTCGTTGATCCCCATTGGCTCGCGGCTACGCGAAAGGCGGTGCTTTCCAGACTGAGCCGCACCATGCTGCTTTCAAGCACTTTTGATACGGAGATCAAAGCGATTTTCTTCGTGCGCTGCGGCAATACTTCAATGAGCTGCTCAGAAATAAGCAGGTGGAACGCATCGCGCACCGGGGTGCGGCTGATGCCGAGTGAGGCGGCCATTTCATTTTCTTGCACGGTTTCTCCTGGCTGCAACTCTAATGTAATGATAGCCTCGCGCATTTTTTCGTATGCTTGCACGCTCAAGTTTTTGGTCGTTGTGAAGCGGATGGATGGTTTGGGAGCAGAAGCAGGCATTTTTGGCATTTCATCTTACACCGTCCTATGTTAGAATAACATTATGGTAAAGTATACGTGTATACATGCATACTTGTCAAACAGAAGCATGGAGGTGCATGACAGATGCCCGCGTTTGAACAAAAAATAAATCGCCTTCATCAAATTCTTGATGAGCTGGATAAAGTGGTGGTGGCATTTTCCGGCGGCGTCGACAGTACATTTTTGCTGAAAATGGCGATCGATCATCTTGGACGTGACCGCGTGCTGGCGATAACGGCAGATTCGGAAACGTATCCGCTCCGGGAAAAAGAAGAAGCAATCAACATTGCCAAGTTGTTGAACGCCAACCATCAAATCATTCATACGAGCGAGCTGGACATTCCAGGCTATGCGGAAAATACAGCAAACCGATGTTATTTCTGCAAAAATTCGTTGTTCGAGCATTTGATTCCGATCGCGCAAGAGCTTGGCTACAAGCATGTCGTGTTCGGCGCCATTGCTGACGATCTTGGCGAACATCGCCCTGGCTTGCAAGCAGCCCATCACAGAGGAGTGCGCGCGCCGTTATTGGAAGCCGGCATTAAAAAATCGGAAATTCGCCATTTGTCCAGGAAGCTCGGATTGCCTACATGGGATAAACCTTCGTTCGCTTGTCTCGCTTCGCGCATCCCTTACGGCGAAAAGATTACCGCGCGCAAATTGTCCATGATCGATCAGGCGGAAGATTTCTTGATTCAGCTTGGCTTTCGCCAAGTGAGAGTGAGACAGCATGAAAATTTGGCCCGCATCGAAATTGAGCCGAATGATTTCGCGGAACTGTTGGCCGTGGCCGAAACGGTTCACGTGAAGCTTCAAGAAATCGGCTATGCATATGTGACGATGGATTTGAAAGGGTATCGCTCGGGAAGCATGAATGAGGTGCTGACGGCCGCTGAGAAAGCGCAGTAAATCAGTCTGCATGCACAGATTGGGGCGGTGCTTGCCGCCGCCCGAACAGTGCAGGCGCTGGGAATGCGAATGGTCGTTTACATCATGATCAGCGCTCATTATAATGAAATTTAAAGCGCTGCCACAAAAAAATGGATGCGCTTTCAATAATGATGAAGGGAGCGTGAATGAACACTTTGACCAAATGCTGGACGTGAAAATATGAAAAATAAAGAACAGGAGGTTATGATGAACAGTTCGTTTTTTAAACAAGGTTGGACTTGTCTTGCCGTGCTTTTTATGATTGCGGTCGCCGTTGCCGGGTGCAGTCAAGCGAAGGACGAATACGAAGAATCCGTTGGTCAGCCTACTCCGGCCGTTGAACAATCTCAAACTTCCGTCGATTCCGAAGTTGAACAAGCAGAAACGATTTACAGCGGAGGCCCGGCCACAGTGGTCATTTCGGATTTTAATTCAGGCATGAAAGACAATGCGGATTGGGTGGAGCAATTTTTCGTTCAGCCGGTGAAGCAAAAGCATCCGGAAATTACGGTTGAGATGTCGCCGGAGTCTGTGCAAAATTTGATTAACGCAGGGATGCCGCCGGATATTGTATTGATCAGCAATCCGAGGCTGCACATTTTGACGGAACTTCAATTTCCCGAAGATTTAAGCGATATGATTGCGAAATACAAGATCGATTTGGACGCTTTTGAACCCGCGGTTACAGGCGAGATTCAGCGGCTCAGCGGAGAGACGTTTTACGGCTTGCCCTTCTCCATGAACTATGGAGCGACCGTGTACAATAAAGACATTTTTGACCGTTTTGGCGTCGATTACCCTGAAGCCGGCATGAACTGGGACGAATATTATGAGCTGGCGCGGCAGTTGACGCGCATGGATGAAAATGTGCAGTATATTGGCATACTCGCTCCGAATATTGGGGAATTTTTAAGGCAATACACGCTGCCGTCGGTAGATTTGGAGACGATGGAGGCGCGTTTGACGACAGACCGGCACGTGGAAGTATTTTCACTGCTGCAAAAATTTTATTCGATTCCAGGTTATGTGCAAAATGGACGCTTTGATCACAACCAACAGATGTTCTATGGAGATCAAGTCATCGCGATGTATCCGTGGTGGATCTTAAACATCATTACCAGCTTGAGGAATGACGGCGTGCATGATTCGTTCCGCTGGGGCATTACGACTTTTCCAGTTTTGAATCATGCTCCGGACATCGGAAAGCAAGTTGACTTTCACATGGCGGTGGTGAATCAAGCGAGCGAAAACAAAGAAGCCGCCTATCAAGTCGTGCTGCATTTAATTTCGGAAGAAGTGCAATCCGGTCTTAGCAAAGCCGGCAGAATTTCTCCATTAATCGATGAAAATATCCGCGGACTGTTCGGCTCAGAAAGCGATATGCTGGAAGGGGTTGATCTTTCGGTGATCTTCTCGGTTTCGCCTGCTCCGATGCCGGATATTTCCAAATATGATTTTGAAATTGAACAGATGCTTCGCAATGAGACGATGCGGGAAATCGTCGTGAACGATGTGGACGTGAACACAGCGCTCCGTTTGGCAGAGGAAAAAATAAACAAAGAAATGATCATCGATGAGTAAGCGTCCGCAGCCGGCAAAACTTTTCATTCAGTTTGAAGAACGGTAAGCCTCCGCTTGACGGTGAAGTTTATATCTGGCCATGATCAAACTGATGATGAGAATCAGTTCGGAAAAATTGTGAGAAGTTTCGGTATCGATGATGAAGTGAATCAAATAACCGACTCCAGCAGCCAGCACGATCCCGATCGTTAAGTGCGGCTGCTTTCTTTTCAGCCACAGGAGAAGCGCAGCAGCTGTGAGGACTATGGATACAACGATCATCATCACAGGAAAAGAGCTTGTCTTTTCGGCATTTTCATATAATAAAACCCCGTGTTTCCATGCCGGTTTGAGCGAAAGGCCCCATGTTTCAAACATGATCTCCAAGCAAATGACCGCAGCCGTGACGGCCGCAGCGATCCAGCCGGCTTTTTTATTGGCCGCCCAGTCAAAGTTTGCTGCCGTCAGCAGGCGCCAGCTGTATATGATCAGCAGCGGGGTGAAAAAGGCGTGCAGCCAATATCGGGCCGCATGCAGCGTTTTCAGCGCTGCGCTTTCTCCGATATATTTCCCCGCAGCTAAGATTCCGTTGTCATACAATAAGGCGGCGATCATGATGAGCAGCACGATTTCCGCTTTCCAATGAAAACGTTTTGCAACAATGATTCCCATTATAAACAAAATAAGATATGATAAAGTCAGCGTGAAATAAAGGATGGCATCCATCGTCCGATTCCTGCTTTCTTCAGATTGTTTTGTATATTTTCTAATTATTGGAGATTTTTTATGCATAAGCATGGCGGACTAACTGCAGTTTATTTTTTAAATTTTTTTTAACGCTTGTCCATGATTAAACAGGATCGCTCGCATCATAATTAACAAGGTAAATCATTCACGTGATTAAGTTTTTGAATCCGCTTTCTGAATGCGCTATAAATTTTCAAAAAAAATTCATGGGAGGGTGCAGTCCAGGTGAAATACTTAATTATGACTGATTTGGAAGGGGTTTGCGGGGTCGATTCATTCCGTCAAACGAGGACGAATGATCTCGAGGCGAAGGGTCCTGCGATGAAACAGTTGGCGCGTGAGACGAATGCTTGCATTGCAGGGATCCGTGACGTGGATCCGGATGCGGAAGTGACCGTATTAGACGGACATGGCAGCGGCGGCTTATTTCCGGAAGACATTGCAGGCGGCGTGTATTGCAGGTACAGCAGCTTCGATCATGACACGCTGCCGTCATACCGCGCTTTGTTTTATGTCGGCCAGCATGCGATGGAAGGAACGGTTGACGCGCCTTTAAGGCATACGTATTCTTCCCGCCGGGTCCAGTATTATCGCTTGAACGGCGTGAACATCGGCGAATTCGGATCTTTTTCCAATTGGGCCGGTCTCAACGGCGTGCCTGTCATTTTCTTGGCGGGCGATGACAAGGCGGCGCTGGAGGCGAAAATGTTCGTGCCGAACATTGAAACGGTGGCGACGAAGTACGGAAAAGGGGTTGAAGCTGCCGAACATCGTCCTTCGGATGAGGTGCTGCGGGATATTCGAGCAGGCGCAGCCCGGGCGCTTCGCCGCATAGATGAAATCAAACCGCTGACGACTTTTCAGTCTCCGTATGTATTCGAGGCAAGATATTATGAACCGATTGATGAAGAAGCATGGAAGGCCAGACCGAATGCAGAGGTGATCGATTCTCGAACCGTTCGGATTTATGCCGATGACTACCGTGATTTGCCGTTTTTCGGCAAGAATGCTTTTAAGAAAAAGAATATGGAAGCGAGTCAGTGATTGGCACAGCTGATCGTCACAAACCGCTGCGGATAAACAAAAAAGTCGGGACATGGCATCGATCATGCCGTCCCGACTATATTTATGCGTTTTCTCATTGACGTTGGTCACGCTGCTGACTATTACACATGAGCCGATGCGCGAATTTCTTCTGTATACCGCACAATCCGATCGTTCAGTTCCGAAATGTGAGGCATCTGGTCATCACGGATCGGCAGCAGCGGTCTTCTTGGCTCTCCGCAATCGAGCCCGCGCAGTTTCAAGATCGCCTTGCACGCTCCGTACAGAGAACCTGTGCCGAGCAATCCTCCGATGATTTCGTTAATGCGGAATTGCCATTTGCGCGCTTCGTCGATTGCACCGGCAGCAAAACATCTCTCCAAGTGCAAAAACAGTTCAGGCATGACGCCGTACGTCCCGCCGATTCCCCCGTCAGCACCGATCGAACGTCCGGCTAAATATTGTTCGTCTGGGCCGTTAAAGACGAGAAAATCGTCGCCGCCGGCTGCTTTGAATTGCTGCAATTCATACGTGCTTTCCGCTGAGATTTTCACTCCGATGACTTTGTCTTGCTTTGCCATCTGGCGCAGCAAGTTCAGCGACAGTTGGAAGCCGGTCGTTTGCGGAATATGATAA
>CALKAN010000307.1 GCA_937983035.1 uncultured Paenibacillaceae bacterium
ATTCGCTCCTTGATCAATGCATGTTCGAGCAAACGGTCTCAAAAATTGCGCCGGTGCGCTTTTGTTCTTCCCATCCATTTCGTGCGAATGGATGCTGATTACTACATAGTCTGCTTGACGCTGCGCTTCCGCGATCGCCCGCTTTATTCTTCGCACATCTCTTTCATCTGCGGTTGTCATCTTGCCTGGAGACGTGCCTTCAGTCCCGCCGTGCACAGTCGATGGTTGAAACAAAGCATCGCCAAAACGAAAAACGCCTTCCGGTGGTGCCGGAACGAATCCTTCCTCGAGCAGCAATTCATGCTCTGCATTCATTCCAGTTGCGGCGGCAATTTCCTTCAATTGCGCGAATTGTTGTTCCGTCACGATATATTTCGTTTGAAATCTTAACGGATTCAGCCCGGGGCGTCCTTGAATCTCAGGTCTCTGCTCGCCGGCGATCCACGTCTCGTGAAAAGTGGAGCTGGCTGCAATGAATGCGACTCGTCCGTTAGGCGTTTCCACATATTTCGGAGCAGACGCCTCAGCCAAATTCGCTCCAGCCCCGGCATGGATCAAACCCGCTTCATTTAAATATTGTTCGGTTAACAGCAAACCGTCAAGGCCAAAATCCATCGTATGATTGTTCGCCCACGCCACTGCATTAAAACCGTAATGCTTCAGCTCTTCCAGCACCTGCGGCGGCGCTGCCGCCCAAGTCCCTCCGCTGACTGCCGCCGGGTACGCTTCATGATGGTGAATCGTCACTTCCAAATTCGTAAAGCGAAAATCTCCCTGACGTATAACATGGCGGACGGCCTGCACTTCCGGACGGTTCCGGTCCGGCAGCAGACGCGTAATAAAGCTGTCGCCGGTCGCTGCAAACGTAATCGTTTCTGAACAAAAATCAGCCATATGTACCTCTCCCTTAAAGATGGTGCATTTGCAAAAGCCACTAGAGGTTCATCCTCTAGCGGCACAACAACTTATTGATCCAATATTCTGAGCGCATCAAATGTCACTTGCGTGTTGACCGCATCATCCGATCGCTCTCCTTTGACGACTAATCGAATCACGTGCAAGTCTTCTGGCAGCAAGCCCGTATCATAGAAAACGGACTGATATTGCGTGCCGCCGGATCGAAACTGGTCTATCGTTTCTTTATATTCACCGTCCACGTACACATCTGCTTTCCCTTTGGATAGATTCAAAGTGCCGAGCAGCTGCGCTCGCTTGCCATAAAACGGAATATCCACATAATCTCCGCGACGCTGACTAAGCATCAAACTGCCGCCGTAATAATTGGAAGACGCAAACAAAGTCCAATTGCCTTCATATAAAACCCAAGGATCGGAATCGTCAACCATCTGCACATCTGCCGGCACGACTGCAACGGAATGTCCGGTTGAAATTTGTCCCCATCGGTCAGCCGCATAGATGCGGTACATCCCCGGCGGAAGACCGGACAGATCTAATTGAACGCTTTCGTTCATTTCAGAAGCCGTTTTTACGCCCATG
>CALKAN010000308.1 GCA_937983035.1 uncultured Paenibacillaceae bacterium
TTGGCGGCAGCATGGTCTTCATTGGTTCCAAAAATTCCATCTACGCCGGCAAGAATGCGGCTGCTTACAGTGCTGCCAAAGCGTTGGAAGTTCACTTGGCCAGATGCATTGCTGCCGAAGGCGGCGAATACGGCATCCGCGTCAATGCGGTGCTGCCCGATGCCGTGCTGCAAGGTTCGGCCATTTGGAATTCCAGTTGGCGTGAGGAGCGGGCGCGCGCTTACGGCATTGAACCGGATCAGCTGGAAGAACATTATCGCAAGCGCACGACATTGCTCGTGAACATTTATCCGAGAGACATCGCTGAGGCGGCAGCGTTTTTGGCATCTTCGAAATCAGCGAAAACGACAGGCTGCATGCTGACTGTAGACGGCGGAGTTCCCGCGGCATTTACAAGATAAAACGGGGAGGTTGTTCGCTAGATGAACAATGGTAAAAAAGTATGGTACATTCCCGACGGCTACATCCCGCCGAAAAGTTCGGGAGAATTGGAAAGCCATGAATCGATTTGCGTGCTGAACTGCAATGAGGAAACAGCGAATTTGCTCATTACCGTTTATTATGAAGATCGCGACCCGCTGGAAAACATAGCGGCGTCCGTGCCTGGAAAGCGCACAAGCCATATCCGCACTTCCAGCCTGCAAAAAGACGGACAATTTATTCCAAAAGGCGTGCCTTACGCGATGAAGGTGGAAAGCGATCAGCCGATCATCGTGCAATACAGCCGATTAGATGCGACCCAGCCGGAAAACGCCTTGATGACGACGATCGCTTATGCACTGCCGTAGTTGCATGATTTTCGAAAAAATTATAAAACATAGAGGGGATGAGGACGAATGAACGATCGCGCATATGCGTTGTTTGAAGAGCAGCAAAAAAACCGCGGCATCGATTTGGAAGCGGCCAAAGTGAAATTGAAGTCTTTGCAAGTGGAGACGCCTTCGTGGGGATATGGCGACTCCGGCACGCGTTTTAAAGTATTTCAGCAAGAAGGGGTTCCCCGCGATCCGTTTGAGAAATTTGAAGATGCTGCCCAAGTGCACAAGTTTACCGGCATGTGCCCTTCAGTCGCCGTTCATATTCCATGGGACAAAGTGGATGACTATGACAAATTGAAGCAACACGCTGCTGAACTTGGCCTGCGCATCGGGGCAGTGAACCCGAATTTATTCCAAGATGATGATTACAAATTCGGCAGCATCACCAATTCGGATCCAGCCGTGCGGCGGAAAGCGACCGAACATTTGCTGGAATGCGTAGACATCGCCAAGACGGTCGGATCGAAAGTGCTCAGCTTGTGGTTTGCGGACGGAACGAACTACCCAGGTCAAGACAGCATTCGCGAGCGGAAGAACCGCATGTACGAATGCTTGAAGGAAATGTACGACGCGATGGAGCCCGACATGCGCATGCTGATCGAATACAAATTTTTTGAGCCGGCATTTTATCATACGGATCTGGCCGATTGGGGCATGGCTTATAACATGGCATTGAAGCTTGGGCCGCAGGCGGAAGTGCTGGTCGACACGGGCCATCATGCGCAAGGAACGAACGTGGAGCACATCGTGGCGTATTTGCTCGATGAACAGCGCCTGGGCGGCTTCCATTTCAACAGCCGCAAATATGCTGACGACGATTTGATGGCAGGGGCGCACAATCCATACGAACTGTTTCTCATTTTTTATCAAATTTTGGACGCTTCCCGAGACAGCAGCGAAGGCATTCGCAGAAATGCGGAAAATATCGCTTATATGCTCGACCAATGCCATAATCTTGAACGAAAAATACCGGCTGTCATCCAGTCGATCGTCAATGTGCAAACCCAGTATGCGAAAGCGCTGATGATCAATTTCGAACAGTTGGAAGAAGCGCAGAAAAATCATGACGTGCTGGCAGCGGAAAATGCGGTGCGGGAAGCGTATGAGATTGACGTTAAGCCGCTGTTGGCAGCCGTGCGCGAAGAGATGGGCGTGCCGGTCGATCCGGTGAAAGCTTATCTCGCGAGCGGGTATGAAGAGAAAATTCGCGCCAGAGGCAAAGGCGGTGCAAGCTGGTGAGCGTGCTCGCGTTTGATCTGGGCGCAAGCAGCGGCAGAGCCGTGCTCGGCACATTGAAAAACGGCCGGCTGGAGATGGAAGAAATCCATCGCTTTGACAATGATCCCGTGCAGGCGGCCGGCCGCTTGCATTGGGATATACTCAGGCTGTATCACGAAATTAAGCAAGGGCTGCTGAAAGCGAAATTGGCGAGCGAGGAACCGCTGGAAGGGATCGGGATCGATTCATGGGCGGTCGATTTCGGATTGATTGGCAGCCAAGGGGAGCTGCTCGGCAATCCGTATCATTACCGCGATCATCACACGGCTGGCATCATGGATGAAGTGGCGGGCATCCTTTCGGCAGACTATATTTTTAAACGGACGGGGATTCAATTCCTCCCTTTCAATACGATCTATCAGTTGTACGCTTTGAAGAAAAGAAATTCTTTTCTGCTGAAAGAAGCGAAAGCACTGCTCATGATTCCTGATCTCATCCGTTATTTTCTAACAGGAAAGATGCACAGCGAATTTACGAATGCGAGCACGACGCAGCTTTTAAGTCCGATTACAGGCAAATGGGATCTGGAACTGATCAATAAGCTCGGACTGCCAAGCGAAATATTGCTGGAGCCTGTGCAGCCTGGGACCGTGATTGGGCCGCTGCAAGAAGAAGTGGCGGAAGAGCTCGGCATGGACCGTGTTCCGGTCATTGCAGTGGCCGAACATGACACCGCATCTGCTGTTGCGGCAGTGCCCAGCTTGTCGGAAGACTTCGCTTATCTCAGCTGCGGCACTTGGTCGCTGCTCGGCACGGAGGTAAAGAAGCCGGTATTAACGGATCAAGCGTTGGCGCTGAATTTTACGAATGAAGGCGGAGTAAGCGGTACGTATCGGCTGCTGAAAAATATTATGGGGCTGTGGCTGCTGCAGGAATGCAAACGAGTTTGGGAAAAAGAAGGGAAAAACTGGTCTTATGCGGAATTGGTGCAGATGGCTGCTGAAGCGCCGGCATTCGCAAGCTTTGTCGATCCGGATGACGAAGCATTCTTGAATCCGGCTCACATGCCGCGGGCGATTGCGGAATATTGCCGCAAAACGAAGCAGCCTGTGCCGGAATCTCCTGCGGAGTTTGTGCGCTGCATTTTGGAGAGTTTGGCATTGAAATATCGCTACGTTTACACGAAAACGGAGCAGCTGTCCGGGAAAGTTTTCGGCGGTCTGCACATGGTCGGGGGCGGCATTCATAATGAGCTGCTTTGCCAATGGACGGCCAATGCTTTGCAAAAGCCGGTTTGGGCCGGTCCTGCGGAAGGGAGCGCGATTGGAAATATTGTCGTTCAATGCATGGCGCTCGGAAAAATTGAACAGATCAGCGATGCGCGCAAGCTGATCCGCCAATCTTTTGCGATTCAAACTTATGATCCGAAAGATCCAACGGAATGGGAGCAAGCTTACCAAATCTTTTTGCAGAGAAACCATTTATCGGACGATTCATGAACATGATGCACTAAAAAAATATGCGGATAGGAGGGATGGCAAACGATGCTGGCAAGCGAGAGATATGAAACCAACTTGCGAGTTGTAAACGAACGCGGAAGTGCGCGAGTGGCAGAACTCAGTCAAATATGCGGCGTGACGGAAGAGACGATTCGCAGAGATTTAGACCGGCTGGAACAGCAAGGGAGGCTGCGGCGAAGCCATGGAGGCGCCGTTTCGCTGAAGGGGGCGCAGCCGGAAATTCCTTATTTCGAACGGGAAGTGACCAACGTAGAGGAAAAAAAGAAGATTGCTGCCGAGGCAGCAACGCATGTGAGCGAAGGAGACAGCATAATTTTGGATGCAAGCTCGACGGCATGGTACATGGCCTCCCAAATTCCGAACATTCATTTAACCGTGCTGACGAACTCGATCAAAGTTGCATTGGAGTTGTCCGTGAAGGACAAGATCGAAGTGTTGTCTACCGGCGGCGCGCTGTCTCCCCGCTCACTGTCTTACGTCGGTCCGCTTGCGGAACGCTCTTTGGATCTTTATCACGTCAATAAAGCGTTTATTTCTTGCAAAGGCATTGCAGCGGATAAAGGATTGAGCGAATCAAATGAGCTGCAGGCGCGGTTGAAGCAAAAGATGATTCATTTGGCAGATCAAGTGTATCTGCTTGCAGATTACAGCAAATTCGGCCATCAATCTTTTGCATGGGTGGCATCGTTAAACTCCATTCATCAAATTATTACCGACGAACGCGCACCCGAAGAGGAATTGTCCAAAATACGCGCAATGAACGTGCCGCTTAAGCAAGTGTCTGTATAACAGTGTTCTCCTCTCTTGGCTGTCTCGCCGCAGTAAATGGCATAGATTGGCAGGTTGACCTGCACAGGCTGGTATGCTATATATCTATTTAGAGAAACGAAACTTAAGTTTTACAGAGTGAAACCTGCTGAGAACATCACATCGTTCAAGATGATGCAGCCACGAAATCCAGCAGTCATTTGCCGTGGTTTGACCAATGCCAAGAGACGAGGAGGATACCGATGAAATTATTAACGTTTTTGAAAGAGGGAAATCATGCGCTTGGAATCAAAACAGACAAGGGCATCATTGACGTGGAGGCCGCTTCCAAGCTGACATCTCAAACGGAAGCGCCGACTGACATCATGGATGTGATTCAGCAAAGCGAGGCTGCGGTGAAAGCGCTGGCAGCATTGGAAGAAGCAGCGCTGTCATCCGAGGACAGCTCCGTTTTGCTCGATGAAGAAGGAGTGACATTTGCGCCGTGCGTGACCCGGCCGAGCAAGATCATCTGCGTTGGGCTGAACTATCGCAAACATGCGGATGAAACGAATTCGCCTTATCCTAAAACTCCGATTTTGTTTAACAAATTCAGCAATGCATTGGCAGGGCACCAAGAACCGGTCGCTGTTCCGCGCGTGACAGAGAAGCTGGACTATGAAGCCGAGCTGACCATCGTCATTG
>CALKAN010000309.1 GCA_937983035.1 uncultured Paenibacillaceae bacterium
CGGGGCGCGTCCGAGCCGGCGCATGCTGATGACCAGTCGCAGGAAGTATTCGGCGTTTCAGGAGCAGCGGCATTTTATTCCCGCAAGATGATTGACGATCTGATGATTGACGGGGAGTTTTTTGACGAAGATTTTTTTGCTTATAAAGAAGACGTAGATATTTCGTGGCGCGGACGTCTGCTCGGCTGGAAATTTTATTATGTGGCGGACGCGGAAGCGGAGCATGTGCGGAAATGGCAGGCTGGGAAACGCCGTGAACAGAGTCCGTCCATTAGAAGCCATTCGCTGATGAATCGATGGTTTATGATGGTGAAGAACGATTCATGGGCTTATTACTTGCGCCATGCGGGTTATATTCTCGCTTATGATCTGGCAGTCATCGGCTATGTGTTATTGAAAGAAAGAGAACTGCTGAAACATATTATGCGATTGATGCCTTTATTTCCTAAGATGGTCAAAAAGCGAAAGCTGATTCGCAGCAGGAAGCGGGCACATGATCGGGAAATCTTCCAATTTTTTGAATGAGATTGAGACGTTACGTTTGATAGATTCGTATGGTATAATGAAAGTCGAACAAATCGGAAGAATGGTGAATGTTCATGGATCTGAGCATTTTAATATTGAATTACAATACAGCTGATTTGACGCTGCAATGCTTAAGATCAGTCTATGAAAGCAAAGGACGCTATTCTTTCGAAGTCATTGTGATCGACAACGCTTCCACCGATGATTCCGTCGAACGCATCCGGGCAGAGTTTCCGCAAGCGAAATTGATCTGCAATTCCGTGAATGCCGGCTTTGCCGCAGGCAATAATCTGGGCATAGCCCAAGCTGAAGGGAAATATATTTTATTATTAAACTCCGATACAGTGGTGAAAGAGGATACGTTTGCGGTGATGCTGGACTTTATGGAGGCGAATCCTCATGTCGGAGCGAGCGGATGCAAAGTTGTGTTGCCGGATGGATCGTTGGATAAAGCATGCAAGCGAGGTTTTCCGACGCCTTCGGCTGCTTTTTACTATGCGTTCGGCATTTCAAAGCTGTTTCCGAACAATCCGCGGTTTAACCAGTACCACATGAGTCATCTTGATCCAGATGAACAATATCCGATCGATTGCTTGGTCGGAGCATTTATGCTGGTTCGCAGAGCGGTAATTGACGAAGTCGGCGGCTTGGATGAATCGTTCTTTATGTATGGGGAAGACATCGACTGGTGTTATCGGATTAAACAGGCTGGTTGGGAAATTTACTATTATCCGAAGACGGAGATCATTCATTATAAAGGCGGAAGCAGCCGCAATAAGCCGTTTAAGATTATCTATGAATTTCATCGTGCAATGTTTTTATTTCATAGAAAACATTATCGATCGAAGTACCCGTTTTATGTCAATGGACTTGTCTATATGGGCATAGGATTAAAGTTTGCATTATCCTATGTTAAAAATAAATGGTTGTAGGTGAAAGACGATGCTGAGGCAAAGTCAAAAATTTTTAACCCAGCTGTATGTGATTTGCGATATTTTCTGTGTGTCTGTCTCGCTTTTTTTCGCCTATTGGCTGAAATTTCACAGCGGATGGATGGAATTCAGCGTGTCGCTGTCGTTTCAAGATTATATTATTTGGAGCGCCATTTACGCGGCAATCGCCGCGGCTGTCGGATTTATGATCCGTTTGTATTCGCCGAAGCGGAGAAAGCAATTTTCTTTTGAAGCGTCCAGAGTGATTCAGGTACATATGATCAGTTTCCTGGCGCTGATGAGCATTTTGTTTATTTTTAAAATCGTGCATTTGTCCCGTGATTTTCTCGCGATCTTCTTTATTTGCAATATCGGATTTATTATTTTGTATCGGTTTATCGTTAAGCAAAGTTTGTTTCGGTTTCGCCAGAAAGGCTACAACAAGCAGTTTCTGCTTATTATTGGCGCAGGCTCGTTAGGGCAACGCTTCTATGCCAATTTGCAGCAGTATCCGGAGCTCGGCTATGAAGTCGTCGGGTTTCTGGATGATAATCCGGACCAGTCTGTTCGTTCGTTGGAAAAGCCGATCTTAGGCACGATTGCAGACATTGAAACGGTTTTGAACAAGGAATTGATTGATGAAGTGATCATTGCGCTTCCTTTGTACGCGCATGAAAAGTATGCGTCCATTATCGAAAGCTGCGAAAAGGCGGGCGTCAAAACGCTGATCATTCCTGATTATTTCGACATTTTGCCGGCAAAGCCGAGCTTTGATAATTTTGCGGGCATTCCGCTCATCAACATACGGGAGATCCCGTTGGATGAACTGGGGAATCGCATATTAAAGCGAACATTCGATATTTGTTTTTCGCTGGCGGTTATTATCATTACGTTGCCGCTGCTTGTTCTGATCGCTGTATTAATTAAAACGACATCGAAAGGGCCGATCTTGTTCAAGCAGGAGCGGGTAGGGCTGAATCGCCGCAAGTTTGTTATGTATAAGTTTCGCACAATGAAGGTTGCTCCCGCAGAACAATCCGATACGACTTGGACGGTGCCGAATGATGATCGCAGGACGAAAATCGGCATTTTTTTGCGAAAGACAAGCTTAGATGAGCTGCCTCAGTTTTTCAATGTGCTTAAAGGAGATATGAGCGTAGTTGGACCAAGGCCGGAACGCCCGTATTTCGTGGAGCAATTTAAAGAAGAAATCCCGAAATACATGGTGAAACATCATGTTCGGCCTGGAA
>CALKAN010000310.1 GCA_937983035.1 uncultured Paenibacillaceae bacterium
ACCGGCACCCTTCCTTTCCGGGCATTCATCCCTTGGATCTGGTCAGACAACAGAAAAGCGATGACTTGAAACGCCTCATCTTTATGGCTGCTAGTCGGCACGATCGTATAGAACGGCGAATTCATTTGCGAGCCAAGCTCTTCATAACCCGGAAACTTCGGAAACGTAACGGCATCCCATCTTAATCCTGACTCCACCGCCGCCGGCAGCTGATCAAGCGGACTGGGGCCTGTTCTCATCGCCAGCGTTTTCGTTTGAAAGAATGCTTCAATTCTGCCCGCATAGCCTAAATCTTCATTCCCTTCAATGTCTTGAAAACGGGTCATGACTCTCATCCAATGCGCCCATTCATCGGAATCGATCATCGCTTGATTCGTTTCAGGATCGATGAATTGCAAACCCATTTGATTTTTGTACACAGGGTTAAGCCCGCTGTATGAAAATCCGTAATATTGCACTCCGTCTTCGAATCGAGTAGTCTGTGCTGCTAAATCATACACGTCATCCCAATTCATTCCGTCGATCGGGTAATCGACGCCGAATCGATCAAAGATGTCCAGATTGTACGTAAGCACGCTGTTGTTCAATTCATAAGGCATGATCAGCAATTGTCCTTCAGGCGAATAAGACTTCGCCGATTCAAGCACGCCCGGAGACAAACGATTCAGGTCAAAATCATGTTTAGCGACGAGCTCTGTCAAATCTGAAGCCAAGTGCAAATCCATCACCGTAAAAATGCCGCCCATCGAATAAGCCGTCATATCCAGCGGCGTCCTTGACGTGATGACTTCTTCAATCGGCGTGCCGGAAATGATATCCAGCGTGATGTGAGGGTACGCTTCTTTCAACGCTTCCAGCTGATCAGCGACCAGCGATTCTGAATAACCATTGTAATACATCGTTAAAGTAACCGGCTCAGTAGGTGCTTGCACCGCTTCTTCTTGCGCCGATTCAACGGCGCTCGGCTGCCGCTCGCTTTCCTCTGCCTGCAGACCTGACTTGCTGTCATCGCTGCTGCATGCGGGCATGACCGCTAGAAACGCAGCCAGAAATATGAGAATATGAATCCCTTTCCATTTCATCACTTTTTCCCTCCAATGTTTTTATTTTGATGTGTAGAGACATGCTTCCTCCTTATTTAATGCGGCGAATCCATTTCAGCGTTTCCATTCCTTTCGATTGTTCCCTGTATTCGGTTGGCGTCAATCCAACGAACGTTTTAAACGTTTTGCTGAACTGCGAAGGGGAAGCGAACCCTGCCAACAATGCGATGTCCGTCAATTTCATTTCCGTATGCTGCAATATCAGCCGTTTGCTTTCGATCACCCGTTGGAGCAGCACATATTTATGGAAAGTCATTCCCTTTTCTTTTTTGAACTTCCGAATTAAATGGTCCGGGCTGATGTGAAAAGTGCGCGCCATATGATTCAGAGAAAGATCTTCTTGCAAGTGGGTGCTGATATATGCGCATATTCTGGCAATGACATCTTCTTTATGGAAGCGCTCTGCATCGGAATCCCCCGCTTTTTCTTGCAATTCGATGCTTCTGCGAATAATGACGGCCAGTTTCAACAATCCGGAAACGACCATTTCTCTCCAGCCTGTTTGCCGTTTTTGCATCTCTTCATGCAAATCAAACATTAATTGCCTCACTTGCATGTACGTTTCCGGCTGAAGATAAAGCTGCCGAAACGGGATATTGCACAAGCTGCGCCATTGTTCATTTGGCAGCAGCGTAGACAGCTTTTCGTCATCGATGAGCATCACCAATCGATTATAAAAACTGGAAGGAGCAACGAAAACTTGATGGGGCAGCTTTCCTGAAAACATCAGCAATTGACCAGGCGACTGCTTGAAAATATGATTGTCTACAACAAATGTCCCTTGTCCTTCCAAAGTTAAATTGAGCTCGATTCCCGGTTGAACGTGCAATTTTAAATTGTGCGGCTTCAGATGATCGTGACGCGTATGCACTGGAAAATCTTCAAACCACCTGTACACATGATCATTAATTGTCGGCGGGTCAATAAGCAGCGAGCGGTCAATCAGCATTGTGTACGCCTCCTTTGGAATCATCTCATGTCATGCTTGCGGCCAAACCAGCTCAATGCCATGACGAATTAAACACTGTTGAAATTCCTCCAGCAGCTGCTCATCAGCGCGGACAGCCCGCGGCGGCTCGCCTTTATCCAAACAGAATGAAGCCAAAAGGCCTGCAGATTCGCCAATGTTCCATTCCACGGGATGCAAACGGTAGCAGCCATTTGTAATGTGAGTCGTGCCAATGTTCTTATTCGCCGGCAGCAAATTGTTTAAACGAACCGGCAGCAAGCTGCCAAGGGGAATCTGAAACCTGAGCGGAGCAAAATGAATGTAATGACGGTTGCCGGTGCTCGGATGAAGATCGATCGAATAGTACCCGATTCCGACGGAATCTTTAAACGCCTCCGCTTTTCCATCCGCATGAAAAGGCCTCGTAATATGCTGCTCCAGAATGGTAAATTCTGCCTTGATTCGCCTGGATTCGCGAATATAGGGATATTTGGCCAAACCGTCTTCTGTACCGAGCACATCTTTGCGAAGACGCAGCTCATGGTAGCCGTAACCGCCGTCATGGCGAGGCGCTTCGGTCTGCAGCCAATACAGCAAGGAAAGGCTGAGCTGCTTTGCTCCTTCCAGATGACGTCTTTTCTCTTCCTCGCTGACATCGATGATCGGTCCGATAAAATAGTCATTTTGCGGCCAATTGATAATCGTCACATCCCCTTCATAAGTTCCCGGCGCAAAATTGGCGCGATCGATAATGCGTCGATAGTTAAACAAGCTGAAATGATCGCCTTCCGGAAATAATACGTAGCGTCTGGCTTCGTGCGTGGCTGGATTCGGCCCGATCCAGTCAAACATTTTGGCAGGCCAGAAATCCGGCCGATATTGATTCCAAAAATCATAGTCTTTCGGCTTGTCAATCGTATGATCTTCGCCTTCGATGAAATCAACGGCAAAGCAATATGTAATCGCCTGCATATCTGTCAGATCAGGTTCGCCTGGCAGCGCGTGCGGTTCGCCGGTTTGCTTTTGCGATTCGGAACCGGTTACATATTCCGCCCCGGTTAAAGGCAGCAAATCTCCGCATTCCGTCGCATCAAGCACATAAGGGGCGTGAATGACCACTTCTTCGTCTGTATTTAAATTGCGAACGTTCACAGAACGCACCTGATCTCCTTCTGTTTCCGCGGATACCGGGACATGGTTCAACAAAATGTTCATCCTTCCGCTGTGGACATATGGGGCCGCCATCTGATATAACACGGCCAAAGCTGTTCGCGGCTCATGAGCTATGCGGCTGACAAGCGCGTTTCCCGCATTAAAATATTTTTGCTGTTTCCCTTGCTTCGACAACGGAAAATGGCTGCGGTAATAATTCCGCACGCCGTCGCGAAACTCCCGATAACTGCGCGTGCAGCCTGTTGTTTCAATCCACGGGTGTTCATCCGGCGGCACGCCTTGGGCTGTAATTTGTCCGCCAATCCAGTCCGTTTCTTCCGTCAGGATAACTTTCTTTCCGGATCTGGCGGCAGCAAGCGCTGCTGCAAAACCGCCCAATCCGCCCCCGATCACCGCAATTTCTGCGTGCAATTCTCGTGCCATTCTCTTTAAGCTCCTTTCAACTTGCCAAGCTCCATCTGCTCTGTCTTTGCATCAGCTGTCTCGTCCATTCTTTATTCAAATGATAACCTTTTCATAAACTCAGTGTCTATTCGATTTTAGACCTATTCGTTATGCATAATCGATATTTTAGCAAGACCAACCGCTTTTCATGCAATCGTAATGCAGCACCCCGCGGGAACAAATTCGCTTATGCCATTCCAGCATAAATTTCAAAAAAAAACAGCTCCCAATTGAGCTGTTCGTGATTTTAATTACACCTCTTCAGCGGCATTAAACCGTCAAGATCATGCCGTCATAAGCCGCTTGGATCCCATGAGGCGCATAAAATGATTCCAAATCTTCATGCATCATGCCGCAGTTGTGAGAAAAATGCGTCACAACGATCTTGCTGTCCGGCGTGATCATCTTTTTGCTTTCGAACACAGCCTTCATCTCCAGAATCGCTTCATTGTTCATATGATTGCGCCGTCCCGGGAGCGGTCCGTTCGTATTGTCAAGCAGCGCTGCATGGAGCGTTTTCCCTTCCAGCCATTGCCACGTCTCTTCTGGAAACCAGCCTGTATCATGGCCGTACAGCAATGTTTTCCCATTTCTTTCAATATAGAATATAAAGCATGTTTGTCTTTGATCATGATCCGCCGGCAAAGGAGTCACGAAAGTATCCTTCTCCAGCTCGAACGTTCGATACGGATGAATCAAATGCAGTTCCAGCCGGTCTTTGTTCAGAGTGACAGATTGCAAACAGCGCTGCAGCGCCAGATCATGACCGTAAATTTTTAATGGATGATCGATGCCGTGCGCATATACCGGATTGCGGTTTTCCAGTTCATCTGCTTGCAAATGATCCGAATGCGCATGCGTAATCAACAAATATTTGATCGCAGCCATGTCGATGCCGTCTCTGAGCATATGGTAATAACTGTCCGGCGGAAAATCGACCTTCAAAATGTCATCGATGATCGCCGACGAACGGGAACGAATATTTTTCCCGCCTAATTTTCTTGCTTTAACGCAATGTTCGCACCGGCAAAACAAACCTGGAAACCCTTCCGCAGCCGCCGTGCCTAAAATATGTATTTTCATTTGGACCAGCCTCCCAATTTCAAACATTTTTCTATCTGTATGATTTTTCTTTCAGTATATTTCTTCAAATTTTTTCAAAAACGGCATCTTCTTCGTTTATTTTATCAATCAACCGGCTGTTTTATCATAAACTTTTTTGAAAATGAGAGGATTTTTACATTCTGCCAAGAAATAAGATAGTATGACGATTTGAGGATTTTCCATCCCGTCCAAATTTATTTTTTTGCTAAATGAAAACGAATGGAACATGTCGCGAATGAATTCTCATAATGGAGGCTGTCATCATGTTGCTTATGTTCAGCTTATCGACCAAACAAAGAGACCAAATTGTAGACATTACCGCTCAAGTGCAAGAGATGATCCAACAAGAAGAAGTAAAGCAGGGGTATGCCATCATCTACTCTCCTCATACGACCGCTGGAATCTGCATTAACGAAAATGCAGACCCTGATGTGAAACACGACGTCCTGATGCGCCTGAATGAAATTTTCCCCTGGGAACATCCGAACGATCGTCACGGCGAGGGGAATACAGCCGCTCATCTCAAGGCGATTATGACGGGCACGTCTCAGATGGTGCTGATCGATGATGGCAAGCTTGTGCTGGGCCGCTGGCAAGGCATCTACTTCTGTGAATTTGACGGTCCAAGGCAAAGAACGTGTCTCGTTAAAATCATCAAAGAGGAAAGTGATTGATATTCATTTTATTTTTTTGCCGATTCTC
>CALKAN010000311.1 GCA_937983035.1 uncultured Paenibacillaceae bacterium
TCCAGCCTTCCAAGCTGGTAGCGTGGGTTCGATTCCCATCACCCGCTCCATACATAGTCTCAAAGCAGAGTGTATACTCTGCTTTTTTATTTATTATCAATTGTTGTTACAAGCAGCTGCATTGCTGCATAGTCATGCAATTGCTAAAACGCAATTTTTTGATAAGTGATTAAAAAATAATTTGTTTCAAATAATAAGCGGAGTCCTTCGTGTTCGAATAAGATAAAATTCCCATAAACTGAAATATGAAAAATGCAAAAAAGGAAGATTTTTTATCTTTTTTTTAGTATGATAAGGAAAGGCAAACTTTCGGACAAGCATGCTACTGATTCGGAGAGGTGAGGTTTGTGACTGAAACAACGGTCGATCAAAGGCAGAATTCAAGCCATTTGCTTAGAAGAGATGTTCGATTCCTTGGCAATATTCTTGGCGAAGTGCTGGTTCAGCAAGGCGGCAAAGAATTGCTTGACATTGTGGAAGATATTAGAGAGAAAAGCAAATCTCTGCGTGCGGAGTTTGATTTGGAGCTGTTCAATGATTTTAAAAATACGATTAAAAATTTGGAACCTGGTGTAAGACATCAGGTCATTCGGGCGTTTGCCATATATTTTCAGCTTGTAAACATTGCGGAGCAAAATCATCGTGTGCGCAGAAAACGTGATTACGAACGGTCTGCCGGCGAGCAAATTCAACCCGGTTCCATAGAAAGCATTATTGTGCATCTTAAAGAACAAAATGTGCCTTATGACGAAGTGCAAGAAATTTTGAATGAAATTTCTTTGGAATTGGTGATGACAGCACATCCGACAGAAGCGATGCGAAGAGCAGTGCTGGACATTCATCATCGGATCGCGCAAGATATGATGCAGCTCGATAATCCGACGTTGACGTTGAAAGAGCGGGATCTGCTGCGGGAAAAACTGTTTAACGAAGTGATGATTTTATGGCAGACGGATGAGCTGCGCGACCGCAAGCCTACGGTAATTGATGAAGTAAGGAACGGACTGTATTATTTTGATGAAACTTTATTTGATGTACTTCCGGAAGTTTACAATGAATTGGAACGCTGTTTAAGGAAATACTATCCGAACCATGATTGGCACGTGCCTTCGTTCCTGCGCTTTGGGTCATGGATCGGCGGCGATCGGGACGGGAATCCGAACGTTACGGCCAATTTTACATGGCAGACGTTCAAAATGCATAGAGAGCTTGTAATCAATAAATATAAAGAATCGTTAGTGAATTTGCGGGACAAGCTTTCCTTCAGTTCAAACATCGTTGAAGTTCCGGATGAGCTGTGGGCATCGATTGAACGAGACAAACAGCATATCAAGCTGCAATCTAAAGATGTTTGGCGCAATGAAACGGAACCGTACCGCATTAAATTGTCCTACATGATTGAAAAGATTCAAAATACGGCGAGCGATGAGCATGTAAACGAATATGCCAAATATGCATCGGTGGATGAATTTATCGAAGAACTGAAACTGTTGGATCGCAGCTTGCGGAATCATTATGCAGATCATGTGGCAGATTTTTACTTGCAGCGGTTAATCCGCCAAGCGGAATTATTCGGCTTTCATTTGGCGACGCTTGATATTCGCCAGCACAGCAAAGAACATGAATACGCCTTAAATGAAATTTTGGCGAAAAGCGGCATCACGCCGTCCTATTCAGAATTGTCAGAAGATGAGAAGATTGATTTGCTGCACGAGCTTTTGAATGATCCGCGCCCATTAGTATCCGCAAATTATATGGAATATACCGAATCTACGCAAGAATGCCTCAATGTGTTCAGAGTGATCGCAAGAGCGCAGAAAGAATTCGGGCCGCAATGCGTTGAGAGCTATTTGATCAGCATGACGCAAGGCGTAAGTGATTTGCTGGAAGTAGCCGTGTTATCGAAAGAATTTGGTTTGCACCGTAAAAAATATATGGGATTAAGCATTCAACCTGTTCCGTTGTTTGAAACGATCGACGATTTGCATGCAGCTCCGGAGATCATGGAACGATTGTTTTCACTGCCTGCCTATCGAGAAGCGTTAAAAGATCGCAACGACTTGCAGGAAATTATGCTCGGCTATTCAGACAGCAGCAAAGACGGCGGCGCCATTACCGCAAACTGGGAATTGCGGGTAGCGCTGAAAGAAATTACGAAAACGGCGAATAAATTTGGCGTAAAACTGAAGTTTTTCCACGGCCGGGGCGGAGCGCTGGGCCGGGGCGGCATGCCGCTTAACCGCAGCATTTTGGTGCAGCCTCCGGAAACGATCGGCGGCGGAATTAAGATTACGGAGCAAGGCGAGGTTTTATCATCTCGTTACTCATTGCAGGGCATTGCCTACCGCAGCCTGGAACAAGCAACTTCCGCGTTGATTGAAGCTGCTCTGACAGCGAGAAGAAACGATGCGGAATTTGAAAAAGAAGCAGAGTGGGAAGCCATTATCGAATCCATTTCTCAAACAGCAATGAAGAAATATCAAGATTTGATTTTCCGGGACCCGGATTTTCTCACCTTCTTTAAACAAGCTACGCCATTAGAAGAGATCAGCGAATTGAATATCGGCTCAAGACCGTCGAAGCGAAGAAACAGCGACAGTTTTGAAGATTTGCGAGCGATCCCGTGGGTGTTTTCCTGGACGCAAAGCCGATATTTGCTTCCGGCTTGGTACGCTGCCGGGACAGCGTTTCAGGCGTTTTATGACAACAAGGAAGAGCATATGCAAGTGTTAAGGGAAATGTATCAGAAATGGTCGTTTTTCCGTTCGTTGATCGACAGTTTGCAAATGGCTCTGGCGAAAGCTGATCTGTTAATTGCTGAAGAATATTCGAAAATGGTAAAAGATCCGTCCATCGGCAAGCGCATATTTAAACTGGTGGAGGAAGAATACAACCTGACGGAAAAATTATTGCTTGAAATTACAGGACAAAACGAAATATTGGACAATGTGCCTGTAATTCAGGAGTCTGTCCGTTTGAGAAATCCTTACGTGGATCCTTTAAGTTATTTGCAAGTACAGCTGTTGATCGAATTGAGGAAAAAGAGAGAAGCTGGCGAAGATGATGCTGAATTGCTGAGAGAAGTATTGCTCACGATGAATGGAATCGCTGCAGGACTTAGAAATACAGGTTGACATCACGAATGTTTGGCCGGGCACCTTGCTATGCAAGCTGTCCGGTTTTCTCCATTCAGATGAGGCCGGCTGGATTTTGTTTAGCTGGAGGAATGAGGCTTGGATACGATTGATTCGCGCTTGATCCAATTGTCTCAGGACGGTGATCAAGAGGCTTTTGCACAATTGTTGGAACGTTACGCCAATCAAATATATCGTCTGTGCTATCGCATGCTTGGCAACCAGCATGAAGCTGAAGATGCTGTGCAAGAAACATTTTTGCGCGTACATATGAATCTGGATCGATATGACGGAAATTATAAATTTTCAACGTGGATTTTCCGCATTTGCACGAATCTTTGCATCGATCGCTTGAGAAAAAGGAAAAAAACAGCCTATTCGCTCGATTCGCAGATGAATGACGAGGAAGGAACTGACGGCTATGCATTTTTAGAGAGCAAAGAATTGACGCCTGAAGCGCAACTGATTCTTTCCGAGTCTCAACGAACGGTGCGGCGGCTGATCGATGATTTGCCGGAGAAGTACAAATCCATCATCGTCCTTCGATATTTGCAAGATTTGAGTGTGAAGGAAATCAGCGAAATTACCGGCATGCCGGAGTCAACGGTGAAGACGAGAATGCATCGGGGCAGAGAATTGCTGAGAAGAAAATTAAAAATCGAATCCGTCTTTTAATGTTTTTTTTGAAACCTCTGCGGCCAGGCAACGTAATATTATTGAAGGGCGCAATTTTGCTGAAGATTGAGCAAAGAAAGGGGTGGCTTTAAGTTGAATTGCAATGAGGCCATTTCTTTGATTCACGATTATCTTGACGGCGAATTAATGGAAGAACAGACAGAGTGCCTGAAAAAGCATCTGCAAGAATGCGAAGATTGCGCTGCAGTGATGGAAGAACTAACGATGACTGAAAGTTTAATTAAAAATATTCCAATTCCTTCACCAAGCAAAGATCTGTCTGAACGGATCCTCGCTGCTTTGCCGAAGGCAGAGAAGCCGAAAAAGGCCGCGTGGTTTCAGCAAGTGCGGAGATACCCTGCGTTGACAGCTGCAGCGGTATTTATCGTGTTAATGATGACCAGTCTTTTTAATTTGCCAGGCAACGGACAAGAATTGGTCATTCGAGGGAACGATCTGGATCAGTTAGAGATTACCGGGAATCATGTCGTTGTTCCGGAAGGGAGCACCATAAACGGCAATTTGGTGATTGAAAATGGAACCGTGCAAGTAGATGGAAACGTAGAAGGAGACGTCACTGTAATTGACGGCAGTTTGCATTTGGCTTCTACAGCCGCGATATCAGGAAAGGCAACTCAAATTAATCAATGGATTGATCGGCTTTGGTTTAAGCTCTACGATCTGGTGAAAAAAGAATAGGAGCAGTTCTTTTGGACCGGCAGCATGTCTGCCGGTTTTTTGTCGAATAAAATTTCAAGCCGCTTCGTGTAACCTGAACCAATTTATGATATGATTAGCATATGTTGTAATATTAAAGTCAAGAAAATGTAACATTCATTTTCGATTATTTCAACGATATTGGGAGCGCTTAGAATGAGCTGGTTTTCTAACATATCCATTACTGATATTATAGATATATTAATTGTCAGTTATGTTATATATAAGCTGATTATGTTAGTGCAAGGAACGCGTGCTGTGCAGCTGCTGAAGGGGATTTTTGTCGTTATTGCAGCATGGGCTCTCAGTATATGGTTTAATTTATATACCTTGCAATGGCTCATGAATCAGGCTTTTACTTTCGGGGTGCTTGGGTTGATTGTGATCTTTCAGCCTGAGCTTAGACGTGCGCTTGAGCAGTTGGGCAGGGGAAGATTATTTACGCGCAGCTCTGCAGAAGAGGAAGACGAGCATCGCACGTATATCAGCGAAGTGATTAAAGCTTGCAATCATATGGCCAAGCGAAAAATCGGGGCATTAATTGTGTTTGAGAGAGAGACAGGCTTAAACGATGTCATCGAATCCGGCACGCCGCTCGAGTCTAAAATAAGCTCGGAATTGTTAGTGAATGTGTTTACTCCGAATGCTCCGCTGCATGACGGAGCAGTCATTATTCGGGAAAATTTGGTGATGGCTGCAGGATGCTATTTGCCTTTGTCTGAGAATCCTTTCATAAGCAAAGAATTGGGTACGCGGCACCGCGCGGCGATCGGCATTAGTGAAATTTCGGACGCCATTTCCGTCATCGTATCAGAAGAAACGGGCAAAATATCTTTAGCCATGAACGGACAGATCGTCAGAGATATTAAAGAAGAAGCTCTCATATCGAAATTGTTCGATGAATTGAAACCGAAAAAGGCAAAAGAAAAACGATTTTTCGCCAAATTGCGGGGTGAGCGCAATGGATAAATGGCTGCGCAATAAAACGATCATGCAGATTGTCGCTTTATTGCTGGGGACATTGCTGTGGGTCGTTGTTCATGTAGAGCAGCAGCCGGGAACACCAGGGAATGTCAATCCTGTCATCGATAATCATATGATGATTTATTCGGATGTTCAGATTGAGGTGGCGGGGATTGATTTAGAGCAATATCATATTCGAAGCATTGAACCTGCATATGTGAACGTAACGGTGAGCGGGAAGTCTTCTGATCTTCGCAATATTAATGCTGGTGTTTCGAATCATGCGATCGTGCTTGATTTAACCGGTTTTAAAAGCGGCATCCATAATCAAGTTCCTTTGCAAGCCCGCGGTTACCCGGAAGGGGTGGAAGTGACGATCGATCCGCCGGCAGTCTCAGTAGCAATTGAAAGCATTGGGCACAAGGAAGTGCCGGTAGAGGTCATTGTTCAGGGCGAACCTGCGGAAGGTTTCCGGGCAGGAGAAGCGATTGTTCAGCCGAATCGCGTGAATGTTTCTGTCCCTGAGAGTCAAATCGATGAGATTGTAAAGGTGCGTGCGGTCGTAGATATCTCTAATGCGACGGAAGCGGTCGTGACTGAAAGAAAATTAGCGGCGATTAATCGACAGGGCGAAGAAGTCGATGTTACGATTACGCCGAGTGTAGCAGAAATCAGCATTCCGGTTACGAGTCCGTTCAAGACTATTCCGCTGCAGATGAAGTTCAGCGGAGAAGTTCCGGATGGACTGGCGATCGCTGATTTTTATCAAAGCATCGATGAAGTGACCGTATATGGTTCGGAAGCAGTGATTGAGCAATATGACTTTTACGGCGGAATTACGATCAATGCGTCAGCATTTAATCGGGCGCAAACGTACACGTACACTTACAACATTCCATTGCAAAGCAATCTTCATCAAGTGCTTCCGGAAACCGTAGACGTCCAAATTCGAGTGGTTGAATCTGAACTCAAGACGTTTGAAGATTTTCCCGTGATGTTAATCGGGCAAAATGAGGAAGTTCATACAGAAATTACATTGCCGGAACAGGGCGTTTTTGATTTAGTATTAGAAGGAGCGCCTGAGCTGCTTCGAAATGTAAGAGCGGACAACGTGCAGGCGTTAATTGATGTAAGCAATTTGCCGCCTGGAGAATATACTAGAGAGATACAACTTATATTGCCGCGATTCATTAAATACGGCGGAGATCCGGCCGCGTTGGAAGCCAAAGTGGTAATTTCAACAAATGCCGAAGAAGATGAGGACGTGCCTGCAGACGGCGAGCCGGATTCAGAGACAGAGCCCGCTGATTCCGCAGACAGCAATGAAGACATGCCGTCGGGAGACTCGAATGACCAAGTTGACGGGTCTCCCGCAGACAATGAACAGCCAGATGAATCAAGCGATGAAGAGGGGGGCAATGATGAACTGACGGACGAATCAGATGATTCGCCGGCTCAATAGCGGAATAGGCAGAGGAGGAGCATAGATAGATTTCATCATCGGAAGGAGCAATATTTTCATGGGGAAATATTTTGGAACAGACGGAGTGCGCGGTGTTGCAAATCTTGACTTAACACCGGAACTTGCCTATAAAATTGGCCGCTGCGGCGGCTATGTGCTGGCAGGGCAATCAGAGAAACCTACTGTACTGATCGGAATGGATACGCGTGTTTCAGGCCCGATGCTGGAAGCGGCATTAATTGCCGGACTGTTGTCCATCGGCGCCAGAGTGATCAGGCTGGGAGTGATCAGCACGCCGGGGGTTGCATACTTAACGAAAAAGATGAACGCTTCTGCCGGAGTGATGATTTCCGCCTCTCACAATCCGGTGGAAGATAATGGGATTAAATTTTTTGGCAGCGATGGATTTAAACTGTTCGATGAAACGGAATTGGAAATTGAAGCGCTGCTGGATGCAGAGGAAGACCGGCTCCCGCGGCCGACAGGCAAGCAAATGGGGACGGTGAGCGACCATTTTGAAGCTGCAGATCAATACGCTGACTATTTAAAAACGACGGTTTCGTCATCATTTGACGGATTAAAAATTGTCATGGATTGCGCCAATGGCGCAGCGTATAAATTGGCCCCGCGAATTTTTCGAGATCTCGGCGCCGATGTGATCACGATTGGAACAGAGCCGAATGGCCTGAATATTAACGACGGGTGCGGGTCTACTCATCCGGAGACGCTGAGAAAAGAAGTCATCCGCCATCAGGCCGACCTTGGTCTCGCTTTTGACGGGGATGCAGATCGGTTAATTGCTGTCGATGAAACAGGCGCCGTGCTGGATGGGGATTATATTTTGTGCATTTGCGGGCAAGCTTTGCATCGGCAAGGCAAGCTGCAAGGGGGCACCATTGTTACTACGGTAATGAGCAATATCGGTTTCTTCAAAGCGTTGGAACAGATCGGGTTGAAGGCTGTCAAAACGAATGTTGGAGATCGGTACGTGATGGAAAAAATGCTGCAGGACAGATATAATTTTGGCGGCGAACAATCCGGTCATGTGATTTTTTTAGATTACAATACGACAGGGGACGGCATTTTGACTGCCTTGCAGCTCGTTGACGTGATGAAACAATCGCAGCAATCGTTGAGCCAGTTGAAGCAGCTCATGCAAAAATATCCGCAAGTGCTGCTTAACGTTAAAGTCAGCAATAAAAACGGACTGGAAGGAAACGAACGGATCGGGCAATCCATTAAAGAAGCAGAAGCCAAATTAGGACACAACGGCAGAGTGCTCGTGCGTCCATCCGGAACAGAGCAGCTCATTCGAGTGATGGTAGAAGGACCGGATAAAGATGAAATTGAAAAACTGGCCCAAAATATCGTCAAGGAAGTTGAGCAAGAGCTTGGATGAATGTCAAGTAAGAATCGAACCATGCAGATTATGCTGCATGGTTTTTTTATGCTCATAAATATATGCTCGTGCGCTGGGAGTGATTTATTATTAGATTCCATCACTGAGCGCAAGCATATGAAATGAATGAAGGATAAGCGAAAGTTTACCTGTAAGCGTATACAATCGTAACGAATTTGATCATTTTATCGTCGCTTGTACAGGACGATTCAGCTTATGAATAGATACAGTCCAGCATACTGATGTGGTAAAGATGAATGAACGACAGTTTCTATTGTCGATTTGTCATGCTGCGCGAAGAAGAAAAACTAACAGGTGAAAAGGTTTCAAGACGCTGCATGCTGGTTTTTTCGTTGCAATGATCGACTCCTTGAAGATAATGAAATGAAAAATGTCAAGATAACATGGAATTTAAGCTTGCAGAGGGCGTTTGTTACTGTCGTTGTCGAAACGATTGTGATTTGCTGCGATATTTGCCAATAAACATAGACTTAACTTGACAATCTTTGTATGCGCGTTTGCATCACAGCATTTCTATTTAAAGCACTTTTGTCGTTATATGAGTACATCGTCTTGTCATTCGTGCACAATTTCATGATCATGCAGCAAAGCGGGAAAGGTGAGAACATGCAGGCTGATGTCGTTCGGTTTATGAGGCGGGAACATGTCGTAATTTCCCGGGAAATGTATGAATATGAAATCTCGTCAACGAAAAATGGAACATGAAGAATTGATTTATCATAACGTGATAAAGATGAAATTTTATAAAAATTTTTATTCAATTTTTACTGTGTGTATAGACGAATAAAGAAGCCTCGGTTATAATCATATAATACATATGTGTTTACTAGGGATTGGAGGCCGTGCAATGACGTTCGAATTGGCTGCGATCATCATCGCATTGTTTTTTGCCATGAATATTGGTGCCAGCGGTTCCGCGGCATCGATGGGAGCTGCTTACGGCGCCGGTGCCGTCAAAAAGCGCCGGGCGGCCTTGCTTCTAGTTGGAGCTGCTTTATTCGCAGGAGCATTTGTCGGCAGCGGAGAAGTGGTGAAAACGATCGGAGAAGGGATCATTCCGACGAATATTTTGTCTGTTGAGATCACCGTAGTGGTTTTAGCTGCTGCTTGCGTGACGTTGTTTTTAGCAAATGTTTTGGGCATCCCATTATCGACGAGCGAGGTAACGGTCGGGTCGATCGTCGGCGCAGGCATTGCTTATCAGTCTCTTTATATGGGCAATATTATGATTATTTTATTGATCTGGCTCATCTTTCCTTTTGCAGCTTACGGCATGACGTACGTGCTGGGGAAAATGGTGCCGGCTGCGGAAAAGAAATTGGAATCTATTCAAGATAAGGCATTTGTGCAAAAAGCACTTGTCGTGCTTCTGATTGCTGCCGGCTGCTACGAAGCTTTTTCAGCTGGCATGAACAATGTTGCGAACGCGGCAGGGCCTTTGGTCGGAGCCGGCATACTTGAAGCGGGCACAGCTATATTGTGGGGCGGTTTGTTTGTGTCATTGGGGGCTGTGCTTCTAGGCGGCAAGGTGCTGGAAACGAATGCGAAAAAAATTACGGATCTGTCGCTTTTGCAAGGAAGCTTAGTTTCTTTCACAAGCGGCACGCTCGTCCTTGTTGCTTCCGTCTTTGGCATGCCTGTTCCGCTTACGCAGGCAACGACTATGTCAATTATCGGCATCGGCGCGTCCAAAAGCGGGATGAGTTTATGGAAATCAGCCGTTGTTAAGCGCATACTCTTAATTTGGATCATTTCTCCAGTGTCTTCTATGGTCGTTTCTTATCTTTTAATACAAACAATGATCGAAAAGAACGGTTATTCATTAATTATTGTTTTAGGCGCAGTCGTGATGTCTTTTGGATATGCCAGTTTTATTAAGCCGGCAAAGAAGAAGTTTAAAAAAAACGTAGTCCCCATTCAAAATCCAAGTAATCCGCAACAGTTGTGACATCCATTGATGACACATAAAGTTAGTTCGAATGCTTTTTTAAGAATGATGCGCTGCAGCTGATGCTGAGGGAAACAGAAGATGAAATTTTCGCTGGTGAGAAAACTTGTCCTTCAACGAAGAGGTTCTATACAATAGGAGCAGGAGCTTATTTATAGGAGGGGACAAGATGAAACGGAATCAACTTGGAAATTCAGATTTGCATGTCAGTGAAATCGGCCTCGGCTGCATGTCGCTTGGAACGGAAGAAGCACCAGCGGTGCGAATCATCCTGGAAGCGCTGGAGCGAGGAGTGAATTTTCTCGATACTGCTGATCTTTATGATGATGGAAGAAATGAAGAAATCGTTGGAAAGGCGATTAAAGGCCGCCGCACGGAAGTGGTCTTGGCCACGAAAGTCGGCAACCGCCGAGTGCCGGGGCAAGAAGGATGGGTATGGGACCCTTCGAAAGAATATATTCTCACTGCTGTCAAGGACAGTCTTAGAAGGCTCGGAACAGATTATATTGATTTGTGCCAACTGCACGGCGGAACGATCGAAGACCCGATCGACGAGACGATTGAAGCATTTGAACAGTTAAAGAAAGAAGGCTGGATCAGACATTACGGCATCTCCTCCATCCGTCCGAATGTTATTCGGGAATATGTTGCAAGATCGCACATCGTCAGCGTGATGGGGCAATACAGCATGCTCGACCGGCGGCCGGAAGAAGAAGTGCTGCCGCTTTTGCGCGAGCACGGCATCGGTTTCATTGCACGGGGACCGGTTGCCAAAGGGATTTTAACCGATGAAGGCGAAAACAAGCTGGGAGATGGCTATCTCGATTACAGCCGGGATGAATTGGCTGCAGTTCGAAAGGAACTGCTTGCTTTAACAGGTGAGGCGCGCACATTAGGTCAATTCGCATTGCGTTATGTGCTGGATGCGCCTGGCGTAACTGTAGCCATTCCGGGAGCGAGCAGTTTGCAACAACTGCTGCAAAATATAGCGGCCGCAGAAGCCCCGCCGTTGACGGAAGAAGAGCGGAAAGCGGTACAAGCAGTGACTAAGGCGAATCAATATGATGCTCATCGCTGATGACAGCGATTGGCTGCCGGCAATTCAGCGGATCAGAGTCAAGTCACCGATTATGAATTAAATTGCCGCAGACATTTGTTTTGCATGATATAATAAAACATGCAAGTTTCAACATATAGACGGAGTGGAGAAACAACGATGTGCATGATTGCCAAGTTTTTTTCATATTATAAGCCGCATAAACGGCTGTTTATCATTGATTTTTCAAGTGCGATTATTGTCGCCGCGCTGGAGTTGGCTTTTCCAATGGCCGTGCAATGGTTTATCGATCACCTGCTTCCGACGAATGACTGGAATATGATCGTGAAAGTAAGCATTTTGCTGCTGCTTGTGTATATTTTAAGCACGGTGTTGAATTTTATCGTCAACTATTTGGGCCATAAGCTCGGCGTCAATATAGAAACGGATATGAGACAAGAACTGTTTAACCATTATCAGAAACAGTCTTTCCGCTTCTTTGACAACAATCAGACCGGAAATTTGATGAGTCGAATTACGAATGATTTGTTTGATATCGGGGAGTTTGCCCATCATGGACCGGAAGATTTTTTCATCGCTTGCATGACGTTTGCCGGGGCGTTTGCAATTATGTTCCATGTTAACACGCCGCTTGCTCTTGTGGCGCTTGTCTTCGTGCCCTTCTTAATTGTGATCGTGACTTACAGCAACAAACGCATGAATGAAGCTTGGAAAGGCATGTACAGCAAGATCGCGGATGTGAACAGCCGAGTGGAGGACAGCGTCTCCGGCATTCGCGTTGTGCAGTCTTTTACAAACGAAGATTTCGAAATGGAGCGCTTCCGCAAGCAGAACGGATTGTTCAGAGCGGTGAAGCTGAAAGCATACAAAGTTATGGCTTCCGCGCTATCCAGCATGCATTTTATGACCCGGCTGCTTACGCTGCTCATTCTTGTCGTCGGCGCTTGGCTCAGCTTTAACGGGAAGTTGTCCTATGGCGAACTGGTCAGTTTTGTTTTGTATACGAATGTGCTCATCAAGCCGATTGAAAAGATCAGCGCACTGTTAGAGCTCTATCCGAAAGGGATGGCGGGATTCAAACGATTTCAAGAATTGCTGGCGCAGGAGCCGGAAATCAAAGAGAAGCCGAATGCGATTGCAGTGCCGTACTTGCATGGGGACATTGAGTTTAAGAACGTCAGCTTCAGCTATGAGAAAGATAAGCCGATCTTAAGAAACATTTCTTTTAAGATTCATGCCGGGCAAACGACCGCCTTTGTCGGTCCGTCCGGCGCAGGAAAGACGACGATTTGTTCGCTCATACCTAGATTTTATGACGTAGACAGCGGCTCGATTACGATTGATGGCATCGATATTCGAAACATGACATTGCGATCTTTGAGAGAGCAGATCGGCATCGTGCAGCAAGACGTCTTTTTGTTTACGGGAACGATCAGAGAAAATATTGCATACGGAAAAAAGAACGCAACTGAAGAAGAAATTCGCGAAGCGTTGAGAAAAGCGCATTTGGAAGAATTCATAAGCGAATTGCCGGACGGATTGGACACGCAAATCGGAGAGCGGGGCATGAAGCTGTCAGGAGGACAAAAACAGAGGCTGGCCATCGCCAGAATGTTCTTAAAAAATCCTCCGATATTAATTTTAGATGAAGCAACGTCAGCACTGGACACGGAAACGGAAAAAATTATTCAAGCATCTTTGGCGGAATTAGCCAAGAATCGAACAACATTGGTGATTGCGCACCGTTTGGCAACGATTATGGATGCCGATCGCGTCATGGTCGTTACTAAAAACGGCATTGAAGAAGACGGAACTTACGATGAATTGATCGAGGAAGAGAACGGCATACTGGCGAAGCTGCATCAATTGCAATATAGATAAATGCATAAATATTTCATGCCATAAACTATTCCGCATTGCAGCGGCATTGTCTGCCCAAATGAGGAAAAGCTTTGTTTGGAGCAGTGATCGTCAAGGGAAGGACGCTGGAGTTGCACTGTACGGCTTGGAAAACGGTCATCGCTTGCAGACAAGAAAATCATGCCGGAACATGAGCGGAAGAAGTGAATCGATGATGGAATGAAGAGACATGAAAAATGATGCTGCTGCCATGGCTCCGATGCGGAGGCTTGTTTATAAGCCTCCCTATTTTTTTGATCATTTGTGGTTTTTCACAAAAGCGGGCTTGATGTTTGGCCATTCAACTAAAGACAACGATCGTTTGTAAAATATATAATATATGAAAAATGAAACAGTTGGAGGCGCATGCAAGGTGGATAGGCTGATCGTTTGCCGGTGCGAGGAAGTAAGCATGGAAAAGATTATTGAAACCGCTCAAAAATATGAATGTTCGGCTCGTGAAATTAAATTGCGGACAAGGGCAGGCATGGGGCATTGCGGCGGCAGAATATGCCGGCCGTTGTTGGATGCCGTCATCAGCGATGCAACAGGTCGAAAACCTGATCATGCGATTCCGCTGAAAA
>CALKAN010000312.1 GCA_937983035.1 uncultured Paenibacillaceae bacterium
CGTTTATCGATCAGATCAAAGCCGGTGTCATCATCGATCATCTGATCTACCGTGTAGTTTCATTGCATACGCCGATGTATGATCAGGCCATGATCACTATAGAGATGAAGATGGGAGTCAATCGGCTGTATGTCGTTCAGAAGATGAAAGATTTGTTCGATCAGATCATGGCAGACAAACCGTATACGTTTACGAAGCTTTTTACTTATCGGCCTGATCTCCATCGTTTTAAAGAAGAGGATCGCGCTGTCATCGACCATCTGCTCGAAATTTATCAATATGAGAAAACGTATCGTGATTTTTTAGGCTATTATCCTCCTCATTATGGGAGAAGCAATAAATCATTGTTGATTCCAGCTGCCGCTTGGGACCATTTATGGCCTAAATTGCAACAAACGAACGTTGCCGTTTGTTGTGAGGGGAAAATTTTTTCATCCATTATTGTGGAAGAGAATCAACTTCCGTTCCGATTTCGTGTAAGCAGCACGCCTTCTGACAAATACTTGCTGCAAATGGAAGGACTGGACACGGCATCTGTATTGCAAGATTACGGTTATTTGTTTAAAGAAGGAGTGTTTTATAAAGCCGATCCGTGGCAACTGGAAAAGATTGAAGAATTAAAAAGGCATCTCACCTTCAGTCCGACTAATGAGTTTCTCATCGATCAAAGACAGATGAACACATTCGTGCACAGAGTCATTCCTTCTTTGCAGCGCATCGGGCAAATCGAATATGCGCCGGAAGTGTCCGAACAAATTCAAAGTCCGCCGCTGCGACCCAAAATCTATTTGGATCGGGACGGGGATCGCTTAACCATTCGTGCTGAATTTGTTTACGGGGATGAAGTATTTTATCCCGCGATTGCAGGATGGGACCGCAGACAAGCTTTCATCGAAAATCGCTCAAGCGTCGGCAAATATTTGCTGCGAGACATTCAGAAAGAGCATCGCATCACGCAGCTGCTTCTAGAAGCACCCTTTTCTGCAGACGATCAGATGCTCGTCATTGAAGAGGAAGAAGACACCTATCATTTTCTATATCATGTGCTGCCGCGATTAAACGAAGAAGCCGAAGTATATTTGTCGTCAAGCGTGAAGCCGATGATGCATGAGCTGAAACAAAAGCCGAAAACGAGCTTGGAAATGGGCGCTTCCGTCAATTTGCTGGAAGTGAAATTCGATCTGGAAGGCATCGACGAAAAAGAAGTGGGGAAAATTTTGCAAACGATCGTGGAGAAAAAGAAATATTACCGCATGGCTAACGGCGCATTTTTGTCGTTGGAACAAGAAGAGTTTCGCGACATGAAGCAGGTGATCGAGCAGCTTGGCATTCGCAACTCTGAATTAGGAAGCGGACAGTTGAAAGTGCCGGCAGTGCGAGCGTTGCAGCTGGAGGAAAATACTAGGAAATCAACGGCGGTAAAAGTCGGAAAAGCGCTGCGGCAATTCCTTGAACAGATTCGTCGTCCGGATTTGTCTGATTTCAAAGTGCCAAAGCCGCTGGAAGGCATATTGAGAGATTATCAAGTGTATGGATACCAATGGTTTAAAACTTTGCATCAATATCAGTTCGGGGGCATCTTAGCGGATGACATGGGGCTGGGAAAGACGCTGCAAAGCATTGCGTATGTTTTGTCAGAGAAACTAGAGCAGGGAATCAGCGGCAAACCTGCATTCATTATCGCACCGGCCTCATTAGTTTATAATTGGAAAAACGAGATTGCGAAATTTGCGCCGATGCTGCGAACGGTTGCGGCAACAGGAACGAAACAAGAACGAGCCGCGGTGATTGCGCAGGCAGATGCTTACGATGTGGTCATTACCTCTTATCCGCTGATCCGCCGGGATGCAGCGCTTTATGAGAAGTTGAATTTCAGCATCCTTATTTTGGATGAAGCCCAAGCGATTAAAAATTCCGCGACCCAAACGGCGCAAGCCGTCAAAACGATTCAAGCAGAACGAAAATTCGCTTTGACTGGAACGCCGATTGAGAATTCTTTGGATGAACTCTGGTCTATATTCGATGCGGTTTTTCCAGGATTGTTTCCCGGCAAACAATCATTTGGCAGAATGTCTCCAGAACAGGTCGCCAAAATCGCGAAACCATTTATTTTGCGCCGAATGAAGCAAGATGTGCTCAAAGAGCTTCCTGACAAAATCGAAACCGTGCGGACAACGGAATTAAACAAAGAACAAAAAAAGCTGTATTTAGCCTATTTAGAAAGAATACAGCAGGAAACATTGCAGCAGATCGAAGAGGAAGGCTTTCAGAAAAGCCGGCTGAAAATTTTGGCCGGGTTGACGCGGCTGCGGCAGTTGTGCTGTCATCCGGCGATGTTTATTGAAAACTATAACGGAGGTTCCAGCAAGCTCGAGCAATTGATCGAGCTTCTGCAAGAACTGCGCGCAAACGGCAGCCGTGCTTTAATATTTTCCCAATTTACCAGCATGCTTGCCATCATTCGCAGAGAGCTGGAGCGAGAAGGAATGGACTATTTTTATTTGGACGGACAAACTCCCGGCGAAGAACGAGTGCAATTAGCCGAACGATTTAATCAAGGGGAGAAGCAATTTTTCCTCATCTCATTGAAAGCCGGCGGGACCGGCCTGAACTTGATCGGTGCAGATACGGTTATATTATATGATCTGTGGTGGAACCCGGCGGTGGAGCAGCAAGCGGCAGACCGCGCGCATCGGCTCGGTCAAAAAAATGTCGTGCAAGTGATCCGTTTGATTACGGAAGGAACAATCGAGGAAAAAATGCATGAACTGCAGCAGAAAAAGAAAGATTTGATCGACCAAGTTGTGCAGCCCGGCGAGGCGGCGTTGTCCAGTTTCAGTGAAGAGGAAATTCGGGAACTGCTTATGCTTCGATCATCATAATCATCGATCGTTCTAACAGCAAAACTTTGCAAATTTTTATAAAACCAAAATAAAGAACGGAGGAGACACATACATGCAGCTGATCGACTCAGAAGAAGTGCAAAAAAGATTAACAAAATGGCAAAATGAAGATCTGTATATGCATCAAGAGATGACGACAGGCGCTTATGCATCACATCCGGCTTCTACGTTTGTTAAAAATGCAAAGATCCGTTATTCTCTTGGCACCATTGCAGGGGAAGGCCCTTATCGCGTTGGATTGAAAATGGAAGACGGCTGGGTATACGCTCAAGGATTGACCCATTGGGATTTTACGGATAATCATCAGCTCATTTTGGCAGGTCATGATGACAAAGGGCGTTTGGTCGTTTGCTTGATGTTGTCGAAAGAGCCTTTTTAAAAAACAAAGCTTAGAAACGGAGGATTCAGATGCAGAAACACAATCACGTTCTTCTCGTGCTTGCGCATCCAGATGATGAGACGAATTTGTCGGGCACGCTTGCCATGCATATACATCAAGGAACGCCAGTAACTTATGTTTGCTTAACGTTAGGGGAAATGGGCCGGAATATGGGCAGCCCGATTATCGCGAATCGCGTGACATTGCCAATGATTCGCAAAAAAGAATTGGAACAGTCTTGCGAAAGCATCGGAATCGAAGATTTGCGCATGTGGGGATATCATGACAAAATGGTGGAGTTCGAAGATCAGGCCCTTCTTGCTCATCGCGTGAAAGAAACGATCGAAGAATTAAACCCTTCCTTAATTATTACGTTTTATCCTGGATTCAGCGTACATCCTGACCATGAAGCTTGCGGCAGAGCCGTGATTCGAGCAGTTGAGAGCTTGCCGGAAGAGTCAAGGCCAACGGTGCATGCCGTTGCTTTCTCCAGAGGATGCGAGGAAATACTCGGACCGCCGGATGTGATTAATGAAGTGGGAGAATTTTTCGAACAGAAAAAAGGTTCTTTCTTCGCGCATCGAACGCAATTTCAAATCATGGTTGGATTTCATAACGATGATCAAGAGTTGAGAGCACGCTGGAGCAAGGAACGGTTTTGGACTTATCGCTTTCATTAGACATCTTTTTTTTGAATTGAAGATGACTTCTAACTGATTCTCATTGAAATACCCAATGGGGGTATGCGTTGAAAAATACCCACCATGGGTATTTTTTTGTTTGCAAAGGGGCGAGTTCAGGTACGAGAAAAATGTCGAATAATAAGAACTGGTGCTCATGAACGGGAATTAAGATCAGTTTACAATTTTTAAGAATCCCTTTTTTTTCTGAAAAAATCATTATGATTAAAGTTAAACTTTGTTGTTAATTAGGGGGGATTAAATGGACAAGCAAAAAAAGCAGCGAAAGGCAGGAATGTGGCGCGGAAACGTTTTTACGATGTTGTTGACCTCTTATTTTATTGTCCTCTTGATTCCGCTGATCATTTTTTTTGGGTTATATAAGCAAATTGAGAAGGTCATGATCGACAATGCCGAGCAATCCAATCTGGCGATCATTGAGCAGGTCAAACAAGTCGTTGATAATCAGTTGGATGAGATGAAATTAATCACCCGTTACATCGTCTCACATCCGAAACTTGGCGATTTGCTTCGGGCAGATGTGCCGCAGAATGGCCAAGATCGTTATGTTTTCATTGAGTTTATGGAGGAAATGAAACGATATCTCAGCAGCAGCAACTTTATCAGTGATTTTTACTTGTATTTGAAGGAAAGCGATGTCGTGCTTACGCCAACGATGAAAACGGATCCTGAAACTATTTTTTCACAAATTTACGGTTATCATCATTGGACTTATGAGCAGTGGAAGGCGATTGTTTTAGACGAGGTGCATTATCATCGTTTTTTGCCGGCCGCTCATGTTTCGAAAAGACTGCATCAAAATCGCAAAATTATATTTCTGCAATCGCTTCCCTTTGGCGAAAAACAGCATCCTTTAGGAACTTTGGTCATGTTTATTGATGAATCGCAAATTACTCAGCTGCTGGGGCAAGTCACGGACAGCGGCATGCTTGTGATTAAAGACAGGTTAGGGCAAGTTATTGTAAAAGCGGGAGGCGATGTCAATACTCAGCTTGAATCGGCAGAACAAAACGACGATTTGATGATCGCTTCGACTCGATCGTCTTCAATCGGCTGGGAATACATCTCTGTCGTTCCGAAAGAAGTTGTGTTGTCAAAAGTATATCATGTGAAAAAGGCAGCGCTTTCTATTTTTTTTATTTGCATCATTGCTGGCGTTGCCGTTTGTCTGTACTTATCTTACCGTTCTTATCGACCGTTGAAAGAAATTATTTCACAGATTGCGCAATTCAAGTTTGCCAAAGGCAAGTGCTATGCAGATGAATATGAGTTTATTAAAACGGCCGTCGCGCGATCTCTGGAGAAGCAAGTCCAATTGGAAGAGCAGCTTAAGAAGCAAAAACCTGTCATCCGCGCTAATTTTCTTACGCGTCTGATGCAAGGCAATGTTGATTTGACTCGGCATGAAGAAATGAACTTGTCATTCTTAGGCATCACATTTCCTTACGATCAATTCAGCATCGCACTAATTAAGCTGCTGGATATTCACGAATTCGCACCGAAAGGAACGGAAGCTGATTGGGCCTTGATTCGCTTTGTCATTGGAAAAGTGGCGGAGGAGCAGTTCAGTTTTACTGCCTATGCCGTGGAACTGGAAAAAGATATGATGGCGGTTGTCGTTAATTTTCCGGAAAAAGAGAGCTCAACTCTGAAGACGCAATGGGCGAATCAAGTGCAGCAAACGATAAAGAATCGATTTAAAACGGAAATTGCGATAGCGACAAGCGGCATGCATCAACATGTCTCGAACATTCCAGCAGCTTATCACGAAAGTTTGAAAGCATTGGATTATTCGGTATTCATCGCTTGCCGCCCGGTTGTGCATTTCGAAGAAATGAAAGATAAGACAAGGATGTATTATGATTTTCCAGTTGAAACAGAGGCTAAATTGATCAATGCGGTAAAGAGCGGGAACGTGAAGCAGGTCAAAGAAGTCATGGAAAGATTGTATCACAGCAATTTTACTGAAAAACAGACAGCGCCTGAATTGGGCCGCATTTTGTTCGCGAATTTGCTCAGCACATTGTTTAAGCTGCTCAATGCCCTCAATGTGAGATATGAGGAATTGTTTGATCCGAAAGAGATGCCGTTGGAGAGCTTATATCAGGTAAATACAGTCGATGAATGGTATGAGCTCATTTTATTCTGCTTTGAAATGGTCTGTTCGCACGTAAACAAGCAGCGAGAAACTCCTTCTTCTCAGTTGCTGCAAAAAATCAAGCAGTACATTCACGATAACGGCACGGACCCGATGATCAGCTTGGTCACGATTGCAGATCAGTTTCAAATTACGCCGCAATATTTATCAGCCTTTTTTAAAAAACAGAGCGGTTCGAACATTACTGATTATTTAGCGCAAGTTCGCATCGAACGCGCGAAAAAGTTGATGCAAGATCCGGAAATGACGATTACGCAGATCTCCCAGATGGTGGGATATAACAATAATGTAAGTTTCATTCGGGTCTTTAAACGGCATGAAGGCATTACGCCCGGCAAATACAAAGAGATGCTGCATGCGGGCGAAATCAATCAGTCCAGCGTAACAAATGCTTACCGCCATTCTTAAACATTGTCAATCGATCTTAAATCTGTACGATGTACAACGATGTTTCAGCACCATACAATTGAAAGGGAAAGTGAATCGATTCACACAAAAAAACCAATTCGTTTCAAGTTAAGGCAAGGGGAGGAGTTTTTTATTGAAGAGCATAAAAAATACGGTTCAATATTCTGCATGGGTGAAAGTGCTGATTGCAGCTGCTGCAATTGTTATCGTCTTAACTGGATGCAATGAGAGGGAAAATTCAAGAGATAAATCAGCGAACGCAGTAAACGAAGCAGGCTACCCGGAAACGCTTACCATTTGGACAGTGCTGAACGGGAATGCGGCAGCTACGATGAAGAATGCAAATGAAATTGCGGCTTATCAGGAAGTGGAAAAAGCGACGGGGACAAAGGTGACGTTTCAACACCCGCCGCAAGGACAAGAAATGGATGCTTTTAATATTATGATCTCATCAGGCAACTTGCCGGACGTGATTGAATATACGTGGACGAATGCGCCTGGCGGACCGGATAAGGTGATCGCTGAAGAAACGATCATCCGGCTGAATGAATTGATTGAAGAACATGCACCGAATTTAAGGAAGTATCTAGATGAAAATCCGGAAGTGGAAAAACTGATCACGACAGATGATGGAAACATTTATGTTTTTCCGTTTATTCGCGGAGACGAATTCTTGCTGACATTTAACGGGATTATTGTTCGCCAGGATTGGCTGGATGCTTTGGATTTAGAAATGCCCGAAACGATCGACGAGTGGTATGAAGTGCTGAAAGCATTTAAAACCGGGGATCCAAACGGCAACGGCAAGGCGGATGAGATTCCGTTGCTGCTGGAGCTCGGACAATTGGATGTGAACCATGCGTTTATCGGGGCATGGGGGATCACCACAAAATTTTATCAAGTAGACGGCGAAGTTCGATATGGTCCGATGCAACCGGAGTTCAAGGAGTTTCTCACAACGATGAACAAATGGTATGAGGAAGGGCTGATCGATCCGGATTATGCAGCTACAGACGGCACATTGAAAGACGCTAAGGTGATGAATGACCAAGTCGGTGCTTTCCTGGGCTTTACGGGCAGCAGCATCGGCCGTTACATGGATTTGAAGAAAGATGAACCTAAGTTTAATTTAGTTGGAGCTCCCAATGTCGTGCTGAATAAAGGCGATGAACCGCTGCTCGGGCAGAAAGATCCGCCTTTCATCGGGTATGGCGCGGCGATTACATCTGCGAACAAGTTCCCGGAAGCAACAGCGAAATGGCTGGATTATAAATACAGTGAAGAAGGGCATATGCTGTTTAATTTCGGTGTTGAAGGCGTCAGCTATGAAATGATTGACGGCTACCCGACCTATACGGATGAAGTGATGAATCACCCGTCGCTTCCGGTTACGCAGGCAATGTCCAGGTACATGATGGCCAGTTATTCCGGTCCGTTCATTCAAGATCGCCGCTACATGGAGCAATATTCTCAGCTGCCTCAGCAGAAGGAAGCGATTCAAACTTGGATGAGAGCAAAAAATGACCGGCTGATGCCGATCGTGACTCCGACTGCTGAGGAAAGTTCTCGCTACGCTTCCATTATGAATGATGTCAACACGTATTATGATGAAATGATTAATAAATTTATTATGGGCGTTGTGCCGATTAGTCAATTTGATGAATTTGTAGAAACGTTGAAGGGCATGGGAATTGAAGAAGCAATCAAGATTCAGCAAGCCGCGTTGGATCGCTTCAACAGCCGATAAGAGATTGGATGAATGAAGCGTGCCGGGAAAGAAAAGCAACTTATCTCGGCACGTTTCTCATGATAAGAAGAAGGAGGCTGCCAGTTCGTTATGACGATAAATGACCAGCAAATCCAGTCTGCCCCGCGCACGAGGCCGTCTTTTGTCAGCAGGGCAGCAAAAGATTTTCGAAAAAACGCTGCGATTTACTTGATGGTTCTGCCTGTCGTCATTTATTATGCGGTGTTCCAATACGGACCACTTTACGGCATACAAATCGCTTTTAAAGATTACTCGGCCAGGCTGGGCATATGGAACAGCCCATGGACAGGCTTTCAGCATTTTCAAGATTTTTTCCAAGGATATTATTTCGAACGCGTCGTACGCAATACGATTATTCTAGGTTTGTACGATTTGATTTTTGTGTTTCCCGCTTCCATCATATTGGCGCTTATGCTCAATGAAGTTCGGAATCGGATGTTTAAGAGAACGGTGCAATCGATTACATATATCCCTCATTTTATTTCTGTCGTTGTCGTCGTAGGGATGATGATTGATTTTTTGTCAGCGGACGGTTTAATTAACCACCTCATCGCCTATTTCGGAGGCCAGCCCATTTCCTTTATGCGTCTGCCGGAATGGTTTCGCGCCATTTATATTTCATCCGCCATATGGCAGGGTGTCGGTTGGGGATCCATCATATATTTGGCCGCTATTTCCAATATCGACCCCACATTGTATGAATCCGCAAAAGTAGACGGCGCGAATCGCTGGAAACAGATGATACACATTACGCTGCCGGGTTTAATGCCGACGATCATTATTTTATTCATCTTGCGGATCGGCTCTTTTATGGCTTTGCAAGATGAGAAAATATTGCTCATGTACAATCCGATGACATACGAGACGGCAGATACAATCGGAACTTATGTTTACCGGAAAGGGATTTTGGAAGCGAGTTACAGTTACAGCGCTGCGGTTGGATTATTTAATTCCGTGATAAATTTTGTGCTGCTTATTTCAGCGAATTATCTCAGCAAACGGTTTACCGATACGAAGCTTTGGTAGGGGAGGGAAAAAATCATCATGGTTCACAAAAAAACGTTTGGCGAACACATCTTTGACACCTCCAATACGTTGGCGCTGATGCTGTTGTCTCTTGTCACTTTATATCCATTCGTCTACGTTTTGTTTGCTTCTGTCAGCAACCCGGCTGAATTAGTGCAGCATCGGGGCATTTTGCTGTGGCCGAAAGGATTTACATTGGACGCGTATCGGCTCGTCTTTGAGAATCCCAACATTATTCGAAGTTATTTGAACACCATCTTCTACGTCACTGTCGGCACAGCATTGAACATCTTAATGACTGCGCTGGGAGCATATGCTTTGTCTCGCAGAAATGTCATGTGGAAAAATACGATCATGATCATGATTGTATTAACGATGTTTTTCGACGGAGGATTGATTCCAAGATATTTGCTCATGAAAAATTTAGGACTGCTGGATACGTACGCGGCGCTCATCGTGCCGGCGGCGATTTCAACGTGGAATTTAATTGTGATGAGGACTGCTTTTCAGTCTGTGCCGGTCGCATTGGAAGAGTCTGCACGCATGGACGGAGCCGGGGATTGGACTATTCTGTTTAGAATTATTATTCCTTTGTCTTTGCCGGTGATCGCCGTGATGATTTTGTTTTATGGTGTCGGGCATTGGAACCGCTGGTTTGAAGCGCTGATCTACTTGAGGGAACGAGACCTGTTTCCGCTGCAGCTTATTTTGCGTGAAATTCTCGTGCAAAATGATACTTCCAGCATGATGACGAGCGTTGGCGGAGGCGACCGAATGCCGATCGGCGAGACCATTAAATATGCGACGATCATTGTAGCGACGGTTCCGATTTTGCTCCTTTATCCGTTTCTGCAAAAATATTTTGTAAAAGGAGTTATGATCGGCGCGATCAAAGAATAAATCGAATGCAATGTTTTTCTTCATCGTTCTAAACTGCATGGCTCCGCATAAATTGGTACAAGTTGTGCATGTCCATTTTGAAGCCGGGTTCACTTGAACATTTTTTAAAGCAATATTTTGCTTGGAGCTCGTTTCAAAAATGGATGAGCAAGCGTGCATTGAGGCTTATTTCTCAATTTTCCGGTTTTGTACTCATCGGTTTTGGCATTTATTTCGGCTGGCAAGCAGCACAGCAGCTGTTGTTAAGATGGTGAGAGCTTGTTTTCCTTCTTCCATTTTCTGTTCATGATCAGCACAACCAGCCCAATGACGGCAAGAAAACCAATGCTTGCGAAAAATCCGGGACGAGCAGATTTTTCAAACAATGTTCCGGCAGAAGCAAGCAGGATAAATATGACTGCGCTGATCGTTTTAATTTGCTCCCAAGCGTTTTGCTTGAGCAATTTCCGGGCTGCAAATACCATGAACAGCCACGTATACAGCAGCATCAATCCTCCGGCGGTTGTGATGTGCTCATAAACTTGCTTCGGCAAGATCAGAGCAATGATAATCGAAATAATCAATCCGATCACGGTCAGAACGAGCGACCAGTACGGAATTTTTCTTTTGTTTTGTTTCGCCAGCCATTTCGGGGCATCGCCGGCTTCGGCGATCGCATGCATGATGCGCGTGACAGAATACAGCGACGCGATCAAGCTCGAAAAGCCGGCGATAATTAATACGCCGTTAAAAACGTGCACTAACGCAGTCATGCGGAGATCCTTTAATGCAGTAATAAAAGGACTCTCATTGATGTCGATTTTGTTTAGAGGAGCCAATAGAAGCGCCAATCCAATGGACAAGATGAACAAAATCGTAATAATGCTGATCATCACTTTGCCTGATTTCGGCGCTTCTTTCGGATTTTGCAAATCCGTGGCCATCAGTCCCATCACTTCAATGCCGGCAAAAGCAAAGAAGACGTAGAGCAGTGACGTCCACATGCCCATCATTCCTCCGGAGAACATGTCTGTAAAGCTGTCAGGACGATGCGTGTGAGCTTGTTCGGTGCCGAATGCTCCAAAGATCACGAGAATGGCCAGCACGATAAACATCACGATTGCCACGATTTTTAATATGCCGAAGATGACCTCCGTTTTCTCAAAGCCTTTCGTTCCGAGCAGCACTATGATCAATCCGAGCACAGAATAAACGGCGGTGAGGAGCCAAAGCTCAATATTCGGAAACCAAAATTTCGTAAACAATCCGATTGCGGTCAACTGGCTTCCGAGAATGAGCATCTCGGACAACCAGTACATCCAGCCGTGGCTGAATCCGGCCCAGCGGCCAAATGCTTTGTATGAATAAGCTCGAAATGAGCCCTTTTCGGCTTTTTGCGCGATCATTCGGGCTAAACTGTCAAAGACGAAATAAGTGCACAAAGCAACGATGATAAATAAAAGAAGCACCGAATAACCGGTTTTTTCAATCGCTAAGCTTGTCCCCAGAAAAAATCCGGTCCCTGTGGTAAAGGCCAGTCCGAGCAACATCAGCGTGACCCAGGACATTCCCTTTTTTGACGTCCCCGCATTTTCTTTCTGTCCCATTCTTCGCAAGCCTCCATTCAAACAGCTATCCTATAATGTTTGAAAACTGCATCAAAAATATTCCAACGTACATTGAGCACATACAAAATGTGGTAAAATATATTCAATATTTTGTTATGGGGGACAGTTTATGGTCGATGTCAAACCTAAAAGAAGAAGTGTGTGGAGAATTTATTTCGGCAAAAAATATTATCGGTTGAAACGTTATGCGGCATGGTGTTTTGATCAGAAAGCGATGGATCTTGAGCGGCATGAACTTTTTCGAACATATTGAATCACCGTCATCTGACGAAA
>CALKAN010000313.1 GCA_937983035.1 uncultured Paenibacillaceae bacterium
CTGGAGACTCAGAGGGGCCATATTGGACAGCCTGCGTCAAAGCGATTGGGTTCCGCGTTCAGTAAGGGAAAAGTCCAAAAAGGTGGAAGAAGCTTATCAGTATCTCGAACCAAAGCATTTGCGTTCTGTGACGGAATCCGAAGTGAGCTCTTATTTGCAAATCAAAATGGAAGAATTGCAAAAAATCCGCCAAGAAATATCGGTCACAAACTTGACTTCTTTAGAAGATTTCGTGCAAGATGAAGAAACGGAAACGACATTAATGTCCAGAAGGTCGGACGATAAAGTCAAGCAGCCGGAAGAGACTGTGCATGAGCAATATTTGAAAGAATCTGTGGCAAAAGCGATCGAACAACTGACAGAGAGGGAAAGAACAGTCGTTTCATTGTATTATTATGAAGAGCTGTCTCTCAGCGAAATCGCTGAAGTGATGTCGCTGACGCCTTCACGCATTTCTCAACTGCATTCCAAAGCGATATGGAGGTTAAGGACGTATCTGGAGAAAGACAGGTCAATGCTGCAGGAGCGTTAATCTTAGATAGGAGGATGCACATTTGAAAGAAGATGCGCTTCTGGATCGTTATTTTAAAGTCGAGGTGCGCGATCAAGGCTTGCGTGCTGACATTCGATTGGTTCACTTTGATTCTTCTTTTCGCTGCACAACCGCACAATTATTAGATTGGCTGAAGCAAAAAGGGATCGTGCATGGAATCGATGCAAAAGTTGCGGAGCAAATTTGTGCAGAGCCAGAGAAATTCAGAGACATGGTCATGACGATTGCAAAGGGAAAGCCGCCTGCAGCAGGAAGCCACGGCACGATACGCTATCATTGTCAAACGAACATCATCAGACATCTGCCAAAGCAGTTGGAAGACGGCAAAGTGGATTATAAGCAATTGATTGAATTTAATAATGTTCGCAAAGGTCAGCTAATTGCAGAAATCATCCCTCCGACGGAAGGGGTGGACGGCACGTCTGTGACAGGCGAAGTGATCAAAGCTCCGCCGGGAAAAGAAGCAGTGTTAAAACCGGGGAAAAATGTCGATGTCAGTGAAGAGCAAGATAAGTTGTATGCGTCCATCGACGGATTGGTCAGCGTCGAGCGCGGGCAAATCCACGTTCGTTCCGTTTATGAAATCGATGGAGACGTTGATTACGGAATCGGAAACATTGATTTTAACGGCACGGTGATCGTGCATGGCAATGTGCGGAATGACTTCGTGGTGAAAGCTTCCGGTGATATTCAAGTTTTTGGCACAGTGGAATCCGCCCGCTTGGAAGCCGGAGGGTCTATATATATTGAGCATGGAATCATCGGCGGTCAAAAGGGGATGGTGAAAGCCGAGCAGGATATTGTTGTCTCATATATACAGGAAGGGAATGTTGAAGCCGGCGGAAATGTGCAAGTTTCGCAGTTCATCCTTCATTCGAACGTCCGAGCCGGCAAAGCAGTCCAATGTTCGGGAGCCAAAGGATTAATTGTCGGCGGCGAGATCATGGCAGGCGAAAGCTTGGAAGCGAACATCATTGGCAATCTCTCTGCAACGCGAACGGTCATTAAAGCAGGAAGTTTCGTTGATTTAAACAAACAAACAGAACAGCTTCTGATGAAGAAAAAAGAGCTGGAGCAGCAAATGAACAAAATTGACCAGGCGATCGCATTGTTGGGAAAGCGGATTGATTCTGCGCCTGATTACAATAAGATGAAAGCATCTTTAAGCACGACGAAAGATCAATTCATGGAGAAGGCTAAGCAGATCGACGAACAATTGGAAGACCTTCGAATGCAGGCAGCAAAGCTGAATGAAATCACGATTCGCGTAAAAGAAACGATTTACACCGGCACGCAAGTGATAATCGGTCAGCGCATCAGGCAAGTGAATGAACCGATGCATGGGGTTTGTTTCAGATATGTTCATGGAGAGATCAAGATGCAGCACGAAGAGCAGTGAATGTGGAAAAATGAAAGCAGGTGAATGAAGTTGGAGCACTGGATGATACTCGTTCTCTTGGGCTTAGCCTTCATCGGTTATGCGAAATGGCTGATCAAAGACCGGCAGCCGGCCTGCATTTCAGATGAACACAGCCGCTCGCTTATCACAGAAGATTTGGAAGAGACCGTCTCTGCGCTTGCTGAGCAGCTGCAGGAAGAAAATGACCGGCTGCTTGAACGCTTGAAACAAATGAAAGAGCAAACGGATCACAGAATTGATGCACTGGAAAAACAAACGGCCGAACTTCAGCAGCAATTAAAAATGATCAGCCAAACCGGCGATGCAGATTCAGCGCGCCTTTCCGGCATCAGCAAGAAGCGTACATTGCGCCAGCGTTACGAGAAGCTGTTTGCGCTGCATGACAGAAACATGCCGATCAGCGAAATTGCAAAACAAACAGGCATCCATGAGGGGGAAATCGAGCTGATTGTGCAGCTGGCTAAGCAAGAGGAGGCAGATTCCAGTGCTTAACGGCAAGCATTTTTGGTATGGGCTCGGACTAGGGCTTATCGTTGCCTCTCTATACTTAGGAGCAGCCGGCACAGGAACGGCATCGGAATCAAAAGGAAACGCGTTAACGGATCCCAGTGCTTTATATCAAAGCGAGACGAACGATACGTTGGAGCAGCTGTTCGAGACGGAGCAAGAAACCGGGCTGCAAGATTGGTCGGAAGACATGGTGAGAGAAAAAGCAGAAGAATATGGATTCATTGTAATGACGAAAGAGGAAGCGGAAAGGATCGAGCTTGAGAGACAGCAAGCAGAACAAAATTCTGCTGAGGCTGACGTGATTTATGTTATTCCCATTTTGGCCGGCATGCATCTTGGACATGTGACCAACATGCTCCTTGAAGCGGGACTGATCGATGATGCGGATCAATTTACGCAGATGATGGTGCAAGAAAATTTGCAATATTCCGTTCAGCCCGGAATATTCCGCATACGAGAAGGGACGGAAATTGAAGAAATTGCCCGCATCATTACGCAAGATGCAGTTGTGTCAATCGTCAGTGAAAATGTCATATTAAATCGTCAGTGATTCTGTCACATT